>JAIOTT010000433.1 GCA_021106655.1 Bacteroidales bacterium | reverse complement strand
TAATTTCTTTAATTACACGTTTTTGAGCTGAGGTTAATTCAAATGGTAGTTTTTTATGATAAAAATCATTCATGTAGTTCCCAACTACAGTAAATTTATGTCCTTTGATGTTTTGTGACCTGATCGTTTTTTGCTTCAGCAATTGCCGTTGAAGAAAAAAGAGCTCTTCAAATTTTAGCCTTGCCACGGCTTTTTTCCAAATACACGGATCGGAGGGAACATGAATATTTATTAGTGCCTCCTCATGTGATAGCAAAGAAAGTTTATTAATGATATAATCAGGCATGTTTTCCTGTAAACTATTACCAGCTTTTGAAACAAGAGTTTTTATTATCCTTGATATTCCTTTGCTGTCAAGGCCTTTTGTTTTAAGTTTCTCGCCTGAATTATACACCGCCTGAAGGCTGCCGGATATTTCTTGTTTTTCATCTGATACTTCTTCTACTTCGGGATGAACAATATTAAACTCTCTATTAAATAAACTGGCCTGTCCAAATACAATATACTCAGTATTTGGATGGAACTTATTGATGTACCATTTTATCCCTTTAAACCAAACAAGTTTTATTTTACCGGTATTGTCAGTGAAATCAGCAGTTAGTCGGGTAGGACGATGTTTACCAATTGCTTTAACGTTTGTAATTTTACCTTTTAACTGCACATAAGGAAGATCTTCATGTATTTCTTTAATCGTGTAGAATTTACTTTTATCTACATAGCGAAATGGATAGATCATCAATAAATCACAGAAAGTAAAAACACCAAGTTCTTTTTTAAGTAATTCAGCACGTTTAGGACCCACTCCTTTAAGGTATTCAATCGATGTTTCTAAAAAGGTATGTGACATTTACCCGAAGATTGTTTCAGTAACAAATGTAATAAAATCCAACAGGATAAGCAAAAAAAAACTCCTCTTGTTCGGAGGAGTTTTTTTAATAGTATTTCTTTATAATTAATATTCCCAGAGGTCATGTTCGAATTTAAAAAGATCATTTTTAACTCTTTCAGCTTCGAGCAAGGCATCGAGGCCCATTGCATAATCTACGATTTTTCTGTCATAAACATTTTGTTCTTTATAAACATAGCTTCCAAACATTCTTTTCCAGAAAACATCATCATATGTTCTTCTTTCTGCATCATTAAATCTGTTAAATACTTCATTCTTTGCAAATATTGGTCTTGCTTCGGGGAAGTAGATCCAGAACAAAGGTTCATACCCTCTAAAGATACCTTCTTCATCATAGCTTTCCCTGACAGGACAAAGGCCAAGAATTCTGACATCCATTTGTGATCGTTGTTTATCAACAAACCAATCTTCCTTAATTCTTATTCTTTTCACATCCATAACATTAAACTCGATATGGATCACAGTGTCATACCAGTCGTAAGGAGGATAGAATCTTTGCATTGAAGTTGAATCATAGCGATCCAGTTTTGTCATGATCTCTTCATAAGTTAGCGGGACAAGGAATTCATCAGTAGGAGTGTTAGGGTCATAAGCTGTGATTGATCCTTCTTTCATGGCGTCCATAATGATGGTCACTAAATTTTTCCACCCATTATGAGGAAACTCAGGATAATAGAATGGCTGATTTATTTTTTCTCTGAGGTCAATAACACGCCATATTCTTCTCGACCACATAACGTCTGCTTCACGTAGATGAGCATATGGAATTGCTTTTCTCTCAATAGTATGTATCTTGTCGAATACACCGTCGCGAGGAGGAGAGTCCATAACCTGTGAAAAAGAACTTACTCCGCTTCCAAGCATTAAGCCCAGAAATGATAATATGATGATCAAATTTTTCATAGAACCTCCATAAATTAATAATATTATTGTATCTTAAGGCTGATAGTAGATAGTTTCCTGTTACCGTCAGGACCTTTAGCATAGATATCTTCGAGCCAGATCTTCGTCCCTCTTTTAGCTGACTTGATAAAATTTTTCATTTCTGATGTTAACCTGTTTCCTTTTTTCTCAGTGATCGTAAATACGTCACCACTCCTGACAGAGGTGAAAGTATATGAAGTAATTTCGAAGAATAATTCAAATTCGAAGTCTTCGGGCATAACTGGAATAATGGCTCCGGCAGCCAGCATAGCGCCTTTACTGATATTGCCGGATTCAGTATTCGCGATTTTAGCAATAGGGTTAGGTACTCTTTTCACACGAAATTCAGCAGAGCCCATTGCTTTAAGATTACTACCGCTTCCGGCTGAAACACTGATTATTGCTTTTTTTGTTCCTGTGGGCACTTTTACGTTCCAATCACCCTTGGACCCTCTTGAAAGAGTTCCGGCAGAAATGCTGGGTCTTATTAGTTCAGTCGCCATACCCGGAACAGAAATTGAAACAGGATTATCAACACCAATATAAAAAACATTCATTTTTGTTGCAGAAACAGTGAGTGAAGGTTTTGCAACAATATATTCATCCTTGAAATAGTAGGAATTTGTTGCGCCTGACGGAGTTTTAACCCTGATAACGCCGGCATATTTCTTTGTGCCTTCAGAGGTAGCAGGAAGAACAAGATGCACGAGGCCTTCAACTCCTTCAATGGATTTAGCATTTCCAATATTAGCAGAGGTAATAGTATCAGCACCTTCAAGATAGAGTACTTCCGGGGAAGTTTTTGTGTCATATGCTGCTACAAGTACTTCAGCTTTATATTCTTCACCAAGAAAGACATATCTGCTTTTCGGGATAACTTTTGCATCAATTTCATCAAATTTAAAATCTTCAGCACTAACCGAGCGGTACAAAATACTTATCACATCAAATTGCGCATTATGTACTTCTGCAATAATTTTGTTAAGGATGGTGATATTAGCTGCAAGAATTGTGTGGTAGAAGTTATACATCTCCCAGTTTTTTACTCTTTGTCCGTCGGCATTATAATAAGTATCATCAGTAATAAGGCCAAGTTTCCTGCTGTTTTCAGATTCACCTATGATCTCGAGCATTTGTATACGATACTCATCTATCTTATTCCTAAGTACTTTTGATTCACCTGCAGATCCATCCTGGGAGTTTCCGATAAGATAGTTTGTTGCCTGATCATATTTATCCTTGGATTTAACTTCTTTAAGATTGAGTTTTAATACCAATATAGAATCCCTTGCATTTGCAGGGTCTGGAACATATGTTTTAACATAAGATTTTTCAAGGGTCTCGAGAGAGTCGGTATGTTCACAATCAGCAATCAGTTCAAACTTCACCCTTTCAATATAGTTGATCATATTTCTGGTTAATGACGCTGCTTGTTGAGCATCTTTCCAGTAAGGGCCAACTTTGTTTTGATTCAGGTCGTATTGTTGTTTAAATTTGACAAGTGATGCTTCGTTTTTAGATGAAAAGTTAGTATTTGTAGTTACAATGCTTTCATTCACCACAAGGAAAGCTTCTAATATCTCTTTAGAAACATTAAGTGCCAAAAGAGCGGTCAAAACAAGATACATCATCGCAATCATTTTTTGCCGCGGGGTTTCCTTATATCCAGCCATAAAAATCTATGTATTTTAAAAATTATATTTTGTAAAACGAAATTAAAAATTAAACATTGGTATTAACGCTCATTGCAGTTAGCATATTACCATAAACAGTATTTAGGGCAGCTACTTTTTCAGTTAATACACCTAAACTTTCTTTAAATTTCTCTGTGTTTTCAGCGGAGTCATTAAGTTTCATCATGAATTGCTCAATACTCTCATGTAATCGGGATGTTGATTCAACATTTTCATTTGAACTTTGTAATTGCAATTCATATACAGCATTAAGGCTGGCCAGATT
>JAIOTT010000455.1 GCA_021106655.1 Bacteroidales bacterium | reverse complement strand
TATTGATGAGAGTAAAGAGCTTTCGCTCATACGCATAGGTGAAGGAATTTCTAAGTCGCCATATTTTGATTCTTACCATGAAATTGACATGTTTTGTGAGGCATTGTATTGGAAAATGGATGAGCCAAAAATAGATATGGAGCTGATTAAGGGTGTTAGTCTGGGTAAAGCTACTTTTGAATCAAGCAATTATTTTTCTGCTTATAGATATTTTAAACTTCAGGGTATGGATGACTTTCATCCCCTCGACCTCTTATATTCCTATTCCAATAAAATCAACTCAAAAGAGATATATGTTGATGAACTGGCAGTATATATGCATAAGCCTTTAGAACAGGTTACTGCCATGGTTTTGAATTTAGCTAATAAAGGTTTTTTGATTTATGATATTGATAATAATAAAATTACTATAAAGGATCGCCTTTTTGATTATCTTAATGCAAGGAGGGGCAAGACGGATTATGATGTAATACAGTTTAATTCACAAATAACCGCATTAAGTAATGCAACTTTAAGCTTGTTGAATTTTGATCTTAAGCTACGTGGAGTTCCTGTTGTATTTCTTAGTGATTCCCAGAGGGTTTTTATTTATCCCACGGATCAGGAATTAATATTAAAGAAGAACAGGGATTTTACTTTTTCAGGCAGGATACATGCAGGATTGTTCGACTTTTATGCCAGGGAATGCTCATTCGACTATGATAAATTTAAATTAAACCTACCTACAATTGATTCAATGAGTTTTAAGGTGCATAGTTTTACAGCGGATCAATATGGCAGACATCCTCTTAAAATAGTTAAAACGGTAATTTCTGACTTGAGTGGTGATTTATTGATTGATCACCCCAATAATAAATCAGGAATAAGAAACTATGCAGAATATCCCATATTTAACAGTAAAGAAGATGCTTTTGTTTACTATGATAATAAGACTATTCAAGGAGGAGTGTATACACGAGATAAATTTAATTTCCATGTTTATCCTTTTTCTATTGATAGTCTTGATAATTTTTCAACTGTAGGGCTGGAATTCGATGGCTATCTGACGTCTGCAGGTATCTTTCCCGATATAGAAGAGCCTCTTAAAGTTCAGCCTGATTATTCACTTGGATTTATAAGGTCAACACCATCAGGAGGATACCCGATTTATGGCAGTAAAGGTATGTATTTTGATAAAATACTCCTAAGTCATAGAGGTTTGAGAGGAGATGGATCATTGGAATATCTTAGCTCACAATCTGTCTCCAATGATTTTATTTTCTTTCCTGATTCAACAAATGCGGTATTGCAACATTATGAAATAGCTGAGCAAATGGGAACTGTCGAATATCCTTCAGTTACAGCAGAAAATGTATATGAACATTGGATGCCATATCAGGATATTATGCAAGTTTCTAAAATTGATATACCTATTTCCATGTATAATACGGAAGCGAAATTACATGGTATGCTTGAGTTAACACCTCTTAACCTTACAGGAGGTGGAACTATTGAGTTTGTAGATGCTGAGATGGATGCGGATCTATATTCTTTTAAACATCATATATTTGATGCTGATACAGCTGATTTCAGACTAAAAACCTGGGATCTGGCAGAACTAGCTTTTTCTACACATAATTACAATTCTCATATCGATTTTGAAGAACGGAAGGGTGAGTTTAAATCTAATGGCGGAGGATCAAAAGTAGAATTTCCTGTGAATCAGTATATATGCTATATGGATGAATTTGAGTGGTATATGGATAAAGAAGAGATAGCGTTGCAAAGCAGTAAGAGTAAGATGCTCGAAGAGCTTGGTGAGATAAGTAATTCTGAACTCATAGATATTGATATTTCCGGATCGGAATTTGTTTCTATTCATCCGGAACAGGATTCACTGAGGTTTTATTCATCAAAAGCAAGATATAATCTTAGAAGTAATATAATATTTGCAGTTGATGTTAAGATTATTCGTGTTGCAGATGCTGCTATCTTCCCTCACGAAGGAGACGTTACCATCCTTAAGTATGCGAAAATGAAAACCCTGATGGATGCTGAAGTAATCGCGAATGCAGTAACAAAATTTCATACTATTTACGATGCTGTAATTAATATCTATTCCAGGAAAAGTTATTCCGGTGTAGGAAACTATGAGTATATCGACAAGAAAAAGGAAATTCAACAAATACATTTTGATATGATAGCTGTTGATACAACCGGACAGTCATATGCAGAAAGTTATATCTCAGATTCAGCTGCCTTTATGTTAAGTCCATACTTTAGTTTTGCAGGTGATGTCAATCTGACTGCCAGTAAAGAAAACCTGAATTTTGATGGAGGGTATAAAATCGATCATAACTGCGATACTCTTGGATTATTTAGAGTGAAATTTAATGCTGATGTTAATCCTGACCAGATATATCTCCCGGTTCCTGAAACTCTCATTGATATTAATGCAGATAAATTAAATTCAGCTTTACTTTTTTCAACAAGATATAATCAGATCTACCCTGCTTTCCTGGCAAAAAAGATAAATTACAGCGATATTCCCATTATTTCTTCAAATGGTTTTGTAGAGTTTGAAGACGTAACTTTTGAATACCGTATTGCTGGAATGGAAAAACTTCGACAGCGAAACCTTCCGGGTAATTATATGAGTTTTAATGTCAGAAAATGTGTAGTTAGAGGTGATGGAAAAATTAACCTCGGAGTTGAGCTTGGGCTCGTTGATATGCAGACTTATGGCGTTGTTGACCACTACATGATTAATGACTCTACAGAACTTGATCTGGTAATGCTTTTAAATTTCTTCTTTGCGGAAAATGCCATTGAATTGCTTGCTGATGATCTTGAAATGGCAAACCTTAATGGAATTGACCTCAGCCAGGAGTTGTATACAAAAGCATTAAATGAAGTTGTTGGAATGGAAGAAGCAGATAAATTAATTTCCCAGATAAATTTATATGGCGGGTACAAAAAAGTTCCTGCAGAGCTTAATAAGACGTTTCTTTTTGCAGATGTGAAATTCAAATGGAATCCCATCACAAGGTCATTTATTTCCCAGGGACCAATAGGCATAGGATCTATCTATAAGTCCCAGATCAATAAGTATGTTGACGGTTATATACAGTTAACAAGAAAACGTAGTGGTGATATTCTTGATATTTATTTGGAAATTGACAAAGGTGAATGGTATTATTTTAATTATTCAAGGAATCTGATGCAGGCCATTTCATCTAACAAAGATTTTAACACCATTATCCGGGAGATAAAATCCGATAAGAGAACATTTAGGTCGAAAAAAGCAAAAGGTGCATATAGATACATCATTTCTACAGATAGAAAGAGAAAAGATTTTTTGCGTAAGGTGGAGTTTTTGAATTACTAAGTTAGTAGCAGTAGCAGTTGCAGTTGCAGGTAGTAAGCAGTAATTGCAGACTGGGGACTGAAGATGATTTCATTGTTCTTTCAAAAATAATGTATACTTTTATCTGTTCAATAAATGACATGGATATTAGCTTAAAAATTACTATTGCCATAATTCTTGCATACCTGATAGGGTCGATTCCTGCATCTATATGGATAGGAAGACGTTTTTATGGTGTTGATATCAGGACTGCCGGCAGTGGTAATGCGGGTGCTACAAATACAATACGTGTACTTGGCGCAAAGATAGGCCTGGCAGTATTGGCAATCGATGTTGCAAAAGGATGGTTTGCAGTGCACCTGTCATGTCTTTTCTCGCTTGAACAGTTAAGTTCTGAACAGTTCATCGGCTTTCAGATCTTACTTGGGATTGCTGCAATCATCGGTCATATATTTCCTATATATATTAAATTTAAGGGAGGTAAAGGTGTG
>JAIOTT010000472.1 GCA_021106655.1 Bacteroidales bacterium | reverse complement strand
GCAATACTTGTCCCTATATTGGCAAGATTACTCTATTTTTCTATCTCCCGAAAAAGAGAATACCTGGCAGATGCAAGTGGTGTGCGTCTTTCAAGGTATCCTGAAGGACTTGCATCAGCCCTTGAAAAGATATCTGATACCAAGTTGAATCTGGAATCAGCCAACAAGGTGACTGCTCCAATGTATATTATCAATCCCCTGAAGAAGAAGTCCATGAAGATATCCAACCTCTCAAGTACTCACCCTCCAATTACTGAAAGGGTCAGGATACTTAGGGCAATGCAGCATGGAGCAAATTACAGTAATTATCAGCAGGCCTATTCAACAGTTAGAGGAGGTGGAAGTGTTATTCCTAAGTCAGGCATGGCTGATACAGAGGAAATCGGAATTCGTAGTGCAACTACCGGAAAAGCCGCAGCAAAGAGAGGCAAAGCTACACAGAGAAAAATGGGAGATATAATGATGGCGGTTAATGATTACTCCTTTATTCCATGTGCCTGCGGAGTTAAACTTAAAGTTCCTCCAACATACAAAAAGAAGTTGGTTAGTTGTCCGAAGTGTGGGAAACAGCATGCTGTTTAGTTTATAGTTTATAGTTTGGGGTTTATAGTTTATGGTTGAGTTTTAATCCGAAATTACTATTCTGGTGCTTGCATACTTATTAGAATATTTCCATCTCACAAAATAGACTCCAGCTTTAAGATCTTCACGATAAAACTGAATCCTTTTTTTATTTGATTTAATGTTGAGCGATCTTATTAATGTTCCACTGGAATTATAAATTTCAATTGTTGAATTCTGATCTGTTTCCGTGATATTTATTTCAATATTTGTTTTGTCATTAAATGGATTAGGAAACACAGATATTTGATTTGGAGAAGAGAGCTGCTCCTTGATACCTACAATATAATTCTGGATAATATAAATGCCGCTATCTGTGCATGTAAAATTAACAATACTGCTCATAATAGGGTTGATCCTGAATTTATTGATATTCTTATTCGGCAGTCCGTTATTTACAAAATCAAAAGTTTTACTTAAAGAGTTAAAGATTGCTACTCCTTCACTAGCTCCAGCTGTTGATTCCCATCCTGTAAAGATGTTTCCTACTGCATCATATCCAACAGTGCTCATATTGTCGCTATATGCTTCAAGATCCCAGCTTTGTCCGTAATCGGGTGAGCTGTACAAACCGGAAGAATTAGAAAAATCAGGAAAAATACCATAAAGTTCTCCAGTACATTTAAATCTTAAATCAGAAATAATATAAGGACAGCTTGCGGGCTGCCAGTTTTTTCCGGCGTCACCTGAGTAGTGTATGTCATAAATATTGCTTAGTTCGGATATTACATAGTTATCATAACTGCAATCCATGCTTACGCAATGCTTGTTATTAAAGTACGAAAGCTCAATCCAGTTGATGCCATCGTCAGAAATTAAAACTCCATAAAAATACCCTACATAATAACAATCATTAAACTGGCCATGGTAAATAAATTCAGGAAAATATGCCCATTCCAGAACATAATGCTGCAATGAATTCAGACTAAAAAGGTATATTCCATCAGACCATGAACTGTTACCCATAATAAATATAAAACTTGTATCATTGAATGGCACTGCTCCTTTTACAGGCAACCCCCAGGTGGTATAAAAATCCCAGGCCGTACCTCCGCTGTTTAAGTATAAACCATCGTTAGCACAAACTACAGTTATATTATTCGCTCCGACATTAAAAACGATGTCATTTGTATGCACACCAGGAGGGCCAAAAGGTGTCCATGTGTATGCTGAGAGTGCCAATGGTATAGTTATAAGAAATAGAGTGATGAGCTTTTTCATGAGTTTGAGTTTTTTGAGTTTAGAGGTATTTACAAAGATAATACTTATTCAGTTATCAGTGATTGGAAATTAATCCGTAATCCCTAATTCGTAATCCGTAATTAAACAATATTGACTTCAGGAGTAAGTTGAATCCGGAATTTTTCAAAAACAGAGTCTCGAATATTATCGGCGAGCGAAAGTATCTCCTTACCGCTTGCATCACCATGATTAACAATAACCAGTGCCTGATCTTTATGCACACCGGCATTCCCTATACTTTTTCCTTTCCATCCACATTGATCTATCAACCATCCGGCGGCAAGTTTGACATTATTTTCGTCTTGTTTGTATGAAGGGATACCCGGATATCTCTGTTTTAATGACTCAAGTTTTTTATTCTCAACAACAGGATTCTTGAAAAAGCTACCTGCATTTCCGATTATATCAGGATCAGGTAATTTGGCAGACCTGATGTTGATCACTGCCTGTCGTATATCATGAATCCCCGGATCTGTGATATTCATCTTACTAAGCTCTTCTTTGATGCTTCCGTATTCTGTTGAAAGAACGGGATGTTTAGTTAATCTTAGCACAACTGAAGTAATAACATACCGGCCTTTTAATCGATCTTTGAAAATGCTTTTTCTATATCCGAACTCACATTCATTTTTTGAAAAAGTTTGTGTTTTTCCAGTAATGATCTCAATAGCTTCTAGCTGAACAAAAGCATCCTTAAATTCCACTCCGTATGCACCGATATTCTGGACAGGAGCAGCCCCAACTGTTCCAGGGATATTTGATAAATTCTCTATACCTCCATAATTTCTCATCACACAATATTTCGCCAGCTCATCCCATATTTCTCCTGCAGCAGCCTTAACAAATACATGCTTCTCATCTTCCTCAATAATCTCAATACTTTTATTCTCAATCTTCACAACTATCCCATCAAAATCCTTTGTAAAAAGAATATTGCTTCCTCCACCTAAAATAAGATGTTTTTGATAGTCTTTTAGATGTTTACTGCAGAATTCTATAATCTCTGCAGTAGAAGACATTGTAACAAAGTGTTTTGCCTTTACATCAATGCCAAAGGTGTTGTATGCCTTAAGGGAAATCTTTTCCTGTATGTTGATCATGCTGCAAAGATAATCTAAAAGTTCGCAGGTTTGCACGTTCGAAAGTTCACAGGTTGGCAAGCTCGCAATTAACAATCGAACAATATAACAATTGAATTAGCATCGTAGCGTGGACGCTACGATGAACAAGTGAGCAGGTTCACAATTAGCACATTAACAATCAAACAATCATCTTATGTCTAATTATATCATACAATGCCAGGGCAAACGCATCTAATTTCTTATTAACACAATATTGTTCATAACATCCTAAGATACAGCATTATACATTAGTTTTTCTCAAT
>JAIOTT010000313.1 GCA_021106655.1 Bacteroidales bacterium | reverse complement strand
CAAACAAATGAATATATTTTGGATCTGACTGCTACACAAGTGAAAGAAATTAATGTTATTATTTTAAAAAAATCAATCAAAATAAAGTTCCAAAAAAAGTTGTAATTTTACTAAATAACTTTTAATACTAATGAACAAAACACGAATAATTTTTATATCAGTAATGCTTTCATTAAGTTGTGTATCATTTGCACAAAATAGGATTTCAATTTCAAACAGGACTCCAATATACATGGATTTGACACCTTCTTATCATGCAGGTTTACAAAAACAAATTATTAAAGACGATTCACAATGGCTTAATTATACAACTCTAGTCCATCCGTCTGAACCAAGCTTTTCAATTACAGTTGAAATAGCTTCAGGTAGAATTCCTGAAGGGCTGGAGCTGCAAATCGAAGCCAGTACTTATACCGGGATGAGCAAAAGTAAACCGGGAACACCTACAGGAAAAATAACTGTTACTCATATGCCACGTGTACTGATTAATAATATTAGCACATTTTATACCGGATCAGCAAGGAACGAAGGACACAAGCTAACGTTCTCATTTATTATAACAGATTATTCAAAACTACTATCTGGCACAACAACAATATATGTGCTGTATACAATTACTCAATAATTAATATTATTTTATAACAAACAGTCAGTTACAAATGGCAGGATATAAAGAAACGCCAAGGCAAAAAATGATTGCTATGATGTATTTAGTCTTGACGGCTTTATTAGCATTAAATGTTTCTAAAGATGTAATTAATGCCTTTGTTATTGTGAGTAATAGCATAAAAAAGTCAAATGAAAACCTTGCAAAAAAGTTGCAGGATACTTATTCAGGTTTTGAAAGGAATTATCTGTTGAATCAGGTTAAAGTAAAGCCATTCTGGGATAAAGCAAAAGAAGCAAAATTGATTTCAGCTGAATTGGTTAAGTATCTTGAAAATATAAAATATGAAGTAATCTCTGAAACTGAAAATATACCACTTGATTCTGCCAAAGTTATCGCTCTTATTGAGATAGAGAATAAAGAGAATAACACTATACCCACAAATTATTTTCTAGGCGTTTCCGGAGATGGCTCTGATGGAGTTGCCAGAGTGTTAAAAGAAAAAATAAATAACTATCGGGAAATATTGATAGAATTTGTCGATCCAAAAGATCTGGATGATGTGAACCTTGGACTCACCACCATTGGTCCATACTATGATGCAGATGGTAAAGAGCTAGACTGGGAGACATACTATTTTTATAATACAATCCTTGTCGCTGATATTGCTATTTTGAATAAATTTATATTAGATGTTTATAACGCAGAATATGAAGTTGTTACATCATTGTATAAATCAATTGGGAAAGGTGACTTTAAGTTTGACAAAATAGAAGCCAAGGTTCTACCCAAGAGTAATTTTGTTTTTCTGGGCGATTACTATGAAGTTGAAATAATTGTTGCAGCCTACGACACATGTCAAAGCCCGGAAGTGTACTTTATGGAAGGTATTAGTTATTTACCCGTAACAGACTATACGCAAGCTCAATTACTTGATAACAAACCGGGGAAAATTAAAATGAAATTCCCTGCCATGTCAGAAGGCCTGAAAAGATATGCCGGTTTTGTAAGGGCAAGATCTAGCGACGGTACTGTAAATGATTATCATTTTAATAGCGAATACTTTGTTACTAAACCTTCTTTTACAATATCAGCAAAAAAAATGAATGTGTTTTATATTGGTGTTCCAAATCCCGTATCTATATCTAATTTTGGAATACCCAGTGAATATTTGAGACCTGCAATTTCTTGTGGTACTATTGGGTATGACTATTACAGTAAAGATTATATAGTGAATGTGCCCCATGGCTGCAATGAGGCGATAATCACCATTTCAGCCAATATCAATGGTGAATATAAGCAATTAGGGTCAAAGAGGTTCAGGGTTAAAAGGATTCCTGTTCCAGTTGCTACAATTGCAGGTAAAAATTCAGGAGTGGTAAAACGAGAGCTTTTGATTGTTGCAGGTGCTCTATCTCCACAAATGCCCGAAGACTTTGATTTCGACCATTCCTTTGTAATAAGTTCTTTTACGATGACAATACAGAGGGGTTTTAAAGTTTACAATTATGATTCAAAAAACTCTTATCTCACCAATGAAATGATTGAACAAATCAAACGAACAAATAGAGGGCAAAATATAGTATTTGAAAATATTATTGTCCTCGACCCCAGTGGATTTAGGAGAACGCTTTCTGCAATTGTTTTGACAATCAATTAGATAATATCGGATACAAAGATTTAAAGATACAATTATACAAAGATACAATGGTACAAGGTATAATGGTTTGACTCTCTAACACCCTTAAACTAAACAAGTAATCGATTAACGGGCTTTCGAGTGAGAATTTTGGCATTAGCTTTTTCAAAGCTCACATAATACAAAAAAGATTTGAACCATTTTAAGAATCAAGAAATGATTGAAATAGGAAAATATAATGAACTAAGAATTTTGAAGCAAACAAAGTTTGGCTTGGTCCTCGGAGATGAATCGGGTGAAGAAGTTCTGCTCCCAAATAAATATTGCCCCGAAAATTTTGAACCTGAGGATAAAATTGAGGTTTTTGTTTACCTGGATCATAATGAAAGAAAAATAGCTACTAACCTAAAACCTAAAATACTTTTAAATGAATTTGCTCTGTTGAAAGTAACGGCAATAGAAGATGTTGGTGCTTTTTTG
>JAIOTT010000438.1 GCA_021106655.1 Bacteroidales bacterium | reverse complement strand
TCTATAACAGCTCGTTTCTTATCATGTTGATTCAATTTGTTTGCAGCCCACCATCTTGATTATAGCAAGCTCACTTATATGGACTGGATTTGTTGTCTCCAGTCACGTTGTGTGCGTCTGGGCGCACCTAGTCCTTGAGGCAACGAACCGCAAGACCAGTGTGTTGGGGGTAATGCTGAAAAATAATATCACCATGGTCAACATGTACATATAAATAATAAGCATCACCTGATGAATAAACACTTGAAGTCCACACTGCAGACCAAACTCCTATAATATTGAAACTATTACCTGAGCCCTTAAAACCACTTGGTAGCATTGAAAACCCATAATCATCTGTACCATAAGATGTGGCGCTTTCTCTCCATCGAGGATGATAGGATGTGTTACAATCACCTCCTAGCGGCGAATTAACCTGTCTGCATGATTTTAGTTTATTCCCACTTGGATTGGATAAACCTCCAATAAAATTTGTTAATGTTTCCCACTCGGAATAAATAGGCAAATGCCAACCTTTTGGGCAGATACCATTTACTCCTGCTGTTGTAACATAGTCCATCATCTCATTCCATTGATATAGACCTCCATACCTATCACAATAACTTGGAATATTATCATAGCAGTATTTTTCAATGATACTATTGTCACTCATGCTTTGAGTTGCATTGATCATATTACCTATGTTAAGGTTTTCGGCCATCCAGCATTGATTACCCATTTGGACTGTTTTATAACTCTTCCCATCACGGCTATCAGTAATTACATCTACGCCACAATAAAAAATAAAGTCACTACTGTTCAATCTCACCAAATAGCCGTTAATCGTAATATCATTTGCATCAGAACCACCAACAGTATCTCCATGTCCTACAACTATTGGTTGTGATAGTCTTTGAGAAAAAGCACCTGTTCCATAATTATAAAATCCATAGGTAATTGCATTGCCGTTTATTTCTAAACTATTATTATTCATACTAAAAATGTTTAAAATATATAAATTTCTTCCAATGGGAACAGAATAGAAATTTGTTGAATTAACCTTTACAGTTATGGGAGTAATCCCATCAGCTCCATCAGGATATGATAGATTCGCAAATCCTTTATTCACATCACTAAGTGTTACCCAATTTGCTTTCCCTGACGCATCTGAAGTTAAAACTTTATTTTTACCCTGAGTACCATCATTAAGTTTAAAACCTCCATCTATATGTAAGTTTGTAGTTGGTGAGGTATTAGCAATTCCCACATAACCAGTTGAATCATCTACATAAATTCTTGTATTTCCATTAGTTTGTAATAGAAGTGGTGAATTACTTGAGAAAGCAGAGGCATACATTGTGTCAGCTCTAGTATTGCCTTTAATATCAAGTTTCTCGGTTGGTATTGTTGTTCCAATACCAATCTTATCACCTTTGTTAAACAAATTAGTGTCTGAAACCCATTGACTGCCATTGTTGTATATTGTTCCACCCAATGTACCAGCTGGCATCTCGATTGGAATGTTCACTGAATTACCATTGCTAATAGTCAAAGTATTACCAGATACTAATAGTGTTTGTAACTCGTTATTTGGATCATTATCTGCATCATTTATGTCATCATTAAATGAACCACCTCCGTCTGATAGTGTCACCGTACTTCCTGTTTTGGTAACAGTCTGAAATTCATTTGTAGGATCATTGTCTGCATCATCAACACTCACAATTCCTCCACCATTAGATAAAGTAACATTTGTTCCTGACTGACCTAAAGTTTGTAACTCATTATTTGGATCATTGTCATTATCAGCAATATTTACAGACCCCCCTCCATTGGATAAAGTTAAATCAAGGCCTGTTCTACTCAACATCTGTAGTTCATTTGTAACAGAACTATCTAATTCTACATCTAACTTACTATTCCAAAATGCAGTATCTGATTGGGTAATGCCACTCGCTAAGGAATTTCCAAATACTGGATCTTTTTCGATAATTAAGCCTAATAAACTATCCGCAGTTTTTGAATGCAAAGCATAAGGAACACTCAATAACTGACTTATACCCGTAATTGTATAGCTGGTTCCACCATTTGGATCTGTTTCGGTTTTGAGAAAATAAGGCCCATCAGACCATTCAATTAAAGAAAAAACACCTGTAATAACTATTCCATTACCTATCTCAAGTGTTACAAGACCATTCGCATTTGAAGTAGGATACTGTTGTTCAACATAAACAGCTATCCCTGAGGTCGAACCCTGTAATACACTAATCTGCATTCCTATAAGCTGATCAGTTACTAGTTGGTCATTGCTATTCCGAACTACCGATTGATAACTCATTTTATCTGGTGATTGCCCATACAAAACTGATGTTAATAATAGCGTTGTAATTATGGTAAATAGTTTTTTCATAATTTTAGCTTTTTATTATTTTGAATGTTTTAATTTCTGTATCAGTGTCAAATATTTTAATAAAATAAGTTGCAGAAGGAAGTTTTGCCATCTTTATTGATGTCATATTGCTTGTTATTTTTTCATTTATCAAAAGCTTCCCATTTATGCTGAATAGACGATATGACAAATCTTTTATAACATAATTCTCAACTTTTAGCCACAAAACACTTCTTGTTGGATTTGGATAAACGGAGCATAATAAGGTTATATCCTTGGCCGGTTCGATACCAATTACTTCCGAAATTTCATAAGGCTGTTGCACACCTTGTGCTTCATAGCCATTGGTTCCAGTGTAAGTGGAATACACAAATTGCCCTACAGTATAACTCACGGAGCCTCCACTACCTGAAGCGTCTCCACCTGTGGCAGGTATTGTTTCTTGAGCTTGAAGTCCTGTCAGTCCAAAGCCTAACAATATTGTTGCAATTAATTGTAACTTTTTATATTGCATATATATTTCTTCTTTTTATTATTAGTATTGATTTTATAAAACCGTAAAACAATTTGGTAAATATAATTAATTTCTTACATAAAAAGAATGTTTACCTTTTATGCTTTATTGATACTAAGGGGAGAATGATGGTCATGAAAGCAGATGTAATAAAAAGCATTAGGATAGCTAGAAGGTTGGTAGAGGTTTATAATAGAGGCTTGCTTAAAACAAACTAAAGAAGATACATAAGGTTACACAGCTGAAAGGAGAGACTTTATAATTGCTTCCCTTGTCAATTTACTTCTGGGAGCAAACACGGTACCCCATTTTTTGAACGCAAATTACTTTTCTAAGGGATACTACCATAAACACCCTTTAATGCGTCTGTGAGAATACACCATATCTATATTAACTACATGTGTTATGAAAATAGACTCCCGAAAAAAATAGGAATTTGTAATAACATAATAAAAGGGATTTAAAAGAAGGGCATACCCCCTCTACCTTTTAAAGTATTTAATAATAATACAGGGATACAGATATATATTGATCTGTGCCATCCTGTGAATGGGGGGCACCTAACGAGGGTATGGGGGGGGGCAAATGCTTTTAGGAGTGAGTATTTCTATTAGCAGCTACTATAAATTTTATTATAAAGGGACATTCTTGGATTATTTAATTACTGTTATTGGTTGGTATCTATAATTGACAATTATTTGGGATTTAGTATAAGTACTCAACAAGAAATAGCACACTTTAATTGGTAATCATATATTTGTATATAACCAATTAATTCCCTTGTAATTAATACAATCTGCACATATTAATTGTATATTGCTGAGGTCATTCAATCCCATTTCTTTATCTGGGTCTATATAATCGAGGCGCATGTCTGTTTCTGTTGTTCCACAAATTACACATTTCCCCCCTTGTTTTTTATGGACTTTATCACAACCGTCGAATGATATTGACGGGACTGCCTTGTATTTTTCCCACCAATATTGTTCTTCATCATCCTTATTATTAGCCTCTTTATCGAAAATATTTCGGTGTCTAAAGAACTGCCCATCAAAGATGTCTGGTTTATTTAATATTCCGCCCAGTGCACTATAATATTTTTCTCTACTTAATCCAAATTCATAAATAAATCCTGAGCTTAAATGTAATATATCCTTTAAAATTATTCCTAGAAAGTCTCGCAAAGAATGGCTTTCATAATCCTCAAATTTGCGTACTCCTATCTTTTTATCAATTAAACTTTCACCAAATACGTATTCTAGGGTAGAAGCCAGATGTTCAAGAGTTTTCTGCGTGGAATTAATTAAAAGAAGGATATCTTTTAAAACCCCATAAAGAGTTGAGATGGAAAGAATTTTAATAGAAAGTAAATCACGAATTTGAGGTTCTGCCCACTCTCTATACATCCATGGCATTTTGTAATTATTCAATTTACACTGAACACATAAAAGTATCAAATTTTTCAATTTGTTTGTTCCCCCTCTATAATACGGTATCGAGTGAACTACTTCTAAATTGTGTTGACTATTACAGCGCTGACATTTTCCCCCGTCTCTTTTCCAAACCCTATCATTTGTATATTTAGGTATTTGTAATATTGTTTTAGAATTTCTCCACCAACCCTTTTGTCCAGTATTCATGGTCTTCGATAATCCTTCAGTTGATAAAAACAACAATGTTTCATATTCTCCATCATATATATTTGAATCTTGAAATATTAGTTCTATGTCTTCAATATATTCATTTCTATTAATGCCTATTTTACTTACTATTTCAAAACCCGTGTGAATAGCTTCATCTAAAATAATACCGGAATAATATCTTAATATTGAATGAACTTGGCTTTTAACCGGACTTTCCTTTTTATTCTTAACCAACAAGGATTCTTGAATCTCACGTTCAAGGGTGTCTTCTAAGCCCTCAAATGTTCCATGAATAAATTCAATACACCGAATAAGATGTTTCCCCAAAAAACTTTCTTTTTTAGACTTTGTGCAAACTTTCATAATTAAAAGAATTATTCAATAAATTTTTATAAAATATTCAAAGTGTATCAATAATACATTCTAAAGTAAAAATTTTATATCATAAAACATATATGTAAAGATAATATATTTTCTTTCTAAAATAAATAAAAAAAATTGTAGCATTAGTGTGCAGAAGGGATTATATATCAATCTGTTCATCAATAAACTACTGACCCCTAAAATTGGTATAGATTCGCTACTATTAATCGGATATAATGATTTAAAGAGCTTTTTAAGTGAAGATATACCAAACTATTAAAAAGCAATAAAAGTGCCTTAGATTTGATCTATTCTGACCCTAATTCTGACCCTAAAACAAAAACCCACTCGTAAATACTTGATTTACAAATGGGTTTCTTTTTGTTTTGCGGTCTGGACGAGACTCGAACTCGCGACCTCCTGCGTGACAGGCAGGCATTCTAACCAACTG
>JAIOTT010000405.1 GCA_021106655.1 Bacteroidales bacterium | reverse complement strand
CACGGATCCTGCGCTCATTTACATCTTCGATATATTCATAATTATAAATGTCAGGCCTATCCAGAATAGGATCATTCTTCCACCCAAATATTTTTTTAAGTTCTTGATAGTTGTTTAATTCGATAACAGAGTGCTGGAGGTTTGGGAAGGGAGTGATCATATCTAAATTTAGATACTTTTTAAGTTTTGCTTTTATACCCATATTTAAATCGTTATATCTTTTTTTGAAATTATAATATTTGCACTATAGGCAAAGTTTCCACATTTGATTAAAAAATCTTCTTTTGTTATAATTTCAGAAAGATTTTTTTCGTGGTATATTTTGTAGTTTTTCTTTTTAAGCATGTCATAGAAATCCCATGCATTGAAGCCTGCTTGAAGATAATGAAGATGACTAACCTCTAAAATGATAATAGGATTATATTTTTCTAATGTTTTCCAGGCGCCTTTTAAAAAAATAGGTTCGTGTCCATCAATATCTACCTTAATAAAATCAATTTTTTTAAGTGGATGTTTTTCAATAAATTCATCAAGTGTGGTAAGTTGCACTATTTCCTTTGTGTCAGGAGTAATATTTTTTGGATTATGAAATGTAGCTGTTGATCCTTCAATATGTATTTCTAAATTTTGATTTTTATCAGAAAGCCCGGCCTTAATAATTTTAACATTACTTACATTGTTTGCTTCCAAATTCATTTTCAAAACTTTCTCGTAATACCTTGCAGGTTCGAAAGAAACAACATTTCCACCATCCCCGACTAATTTTGAGAAGATCACGCTATAGTAACCTATATTTGCTCCTACGTCAATAACTGTGTCACCTCTTTTTATTATTTTATTAACCACGTGAGTTAAGTCTTCTTCGAATAAACCATCTTTAATTATACATTGATCTATATAGCTATTTTTATCAAGCCAGAAGTAATCATCATAAATAGTCTTATATAAATCTCGTGTATCTTCCTTTTCAATTACAAGAGAACTATTTTGTTTGTTTGAATTATCAAATAGTTTTGATAATCTGATAAAAGTTTTTCCAGTTTTTCTTAAGATTTTTGCCAGCAGCCTCATGATGTTTATATTAGCTGTTTTTTTTACTATTTTCCCAGTTGATTACTAGAGCAAATTTTCCTCTAAATGTATCAGCAACATAAGCACGATTGTACTTACTCGTATGTTCAACATGAATTTGTATAGTAATTGGATGAGGAAAACAATTTCTAACATTGAATATTCCTGCCTGAATTCGAAGTTCATAACTGATAGGAGCTAGAATGTTTGCAGGTACTATTGCCTTTGATTTATAGAATCCAGGTTCCATTGTAGGTATACCATCATTATCCTCATCATTAAAACTTCGAAATAGAAGTGTATCCTGTTCGTCGCAAAAATCAAAATAAATTCTTAAACCAGTAGTTTTTTCAAAAACTTGATAACTAATCTCAATTTCAAGCGGTTTTCCATTTTCTGCAAAATTTTTAATAGGAATACCAGATTGTGTCAGATTTACACTTCCAAATTGAATCACAGGATCGGGAGGTAATTGCTTAATCATTTCAATAATACTTACTTTGTTTATTGCCTGGTTGTAACTATCTTCAAGGTAATAATCGATTACTTTTGATGAAATATCATCATGCACAATTTCGCCAGATCGAATCATGATACATCTTTGACAAAGTTGACGAACTGCTTGCATATTATGACTCACAAACAAAACCGTTCTACCCTCATTCCTACTCACATCCTGCATTTTACCGATTGCTTTTTTCTGAAATTCAGCATCGCCCACGGCAAGCACTTCATCAACAACAAGGATTTCCGTTACAAGATGAGCTGCTACGGCAAAACCCAGCCGTACCATCATACCGGAAGAGTACCTTTTAACGGGAGTGTCAATATAACGTTCCACGCTGCTGAAATCGATGATTTCATCAAGTCTTGACTTGATTTCAGCCTTTGTCATTCCCAGAATGGCACCGTTTAAAAAGATGTTTTCCCTTCCGGTTAGCTCCTGATGGAAACCGGTGCCCACTTCAAGAAGGGAACCAATACGGCCATTATAACTAATACTACCGGTTGTAGGTCCGGTTACTTTGGATAAGATCTTCAATAAAGTTGATTTTCCAGCTCCGTTTTTGCCAATAATGCCAAGAATTTCACCTGGCATTACTTCGAGATTAATGTCTTTCAATGCCCAAACATCATTGCTGCTTCCCTTGGTACTTCTATCGTTGGCTTCACCTATTTTTATGTAGGGATCTTCCCATCCACGTAGTCTATAATACCAGCGTTTCAGGTCATGGGTAAGAGTGCCAGTACCCACTACACCAAGGCGGTACTGCTTTGAGAGGTTTTCTATTTTGATTACAGGATTCATATTAAATTGATTAAATCAATTATGGAATTTTCTAATAATAGAATACCACAACAATTGCTATATCAGAAAATTCAGATTTTTTTTCACCTTTTCTACCAGCTATTTACTAAATCTTCTTTTATATATTTATGCTCTTTTGAAATCCAATATGTCTCTTTTCTCTTTTTTAGTTGCAAAGGACTTTTTGCGAATAATTTATATAACATAGATATAGGTAATAGCACTAAAAAAAAAACTATTGACAAAACAATTTTAGAAATAATGAAACCTAATACTTCAGACAATTTATACCACAACCGATGAATAATTCCAGCGACAGGATTTATAAGTATTCCTATAAATCCTATTATGGCTGATATAAACAATAATACATCCTTATTCAATATAAGGTATAAAATTATTAATGCTATACAAAGGACTAATGCTGTTTCAAGATTTTTCTCTCTTTTCATAAATAAAATCTAAAATAATGTATAAATAAATGGTGCAATTGCACTTCCGCTGCCAATTACAATTAATGCGCCTAATAATAATAATACTAAAATAACTGGCAAAAGCCACCATTTTTTCCTTTCTTTTATATAAAACCATAAATCAGTTAAAAACTCCATACGTTCTCATTTTTTTGATTGAATATTATTTATTAGATAGGCATATATTTGTTTGCTAATTGCCTCTTTTGCTGGTTGGTTAGTATGTACAATATCTGTAAATATCTGATTGGGGCAATTATCATAAAAATCAGACAAATCAATGAATTGAATATTATCATCACGATTAATTTTATCTATTAAGTTAATTATCTTTTCTCTAATTGCTAAATAATGTGTATAAGAGAACTGATCTGTTTTTTTCCCTTCAAGTTCATGTAATGAATCTTTGAAAAAAACCATCGGTTGAAAAAATGCAATAAATTCAGAACCAATAGAATGTGACAAAAGGTTTGCCTTATGAATATTTTTAACATAAATTTCTGCAATTTGGTTTTGCCACATTTCTGTATTATAATTTACATCTTGTCTTGTTTGATATAAATCAACAAACTTATTGTTAAAATACTGCCTGAATATCATACGCAGCAAGTTGCTTTTATATGCAAAGAATGAGATATCAGTTTCTTTATCAAAATTAAAAAGGACATTATTTTCATAGACAATGAAGTTGAACGGATATCCTGGTCTTGGATCCCAGTATAGAGGGTGTGTCATATCGTTTGCCCCATTATAAAAAATTATTAAATCCGGTTGGAAGTCAGATATTTCAAAAATAATCCTTGTTAATTCCATTCCGGAAACAGAAGAAACCACTCCCCAATTATATACATTTACATTCTCATTGTTGTTTTTCCTAAATTCAAATTCTATCAATTCAGCAATTGGAGGTTGGCCATTAAAAACGGCAGAACCTCCTAAAATAAAAATTCTTATTTCATCTTTCTCCTTGTTGATTGAAGGCAAATTTCCTCTATATCCCATACTGTTTAACTGAATATCTTTGTGAGATGAACCAGGATTTCCTTTGAACTGTATATAAGGAAATGGCTTTCGTGTGAATTCGACAGGATATTTTCTGTCAAAACTTCCGGTAGAAGGGGAATAAATTCTGCTAATAACTTCAAAAAAAGCGAAGACCATTATAATTAAAATTCCCCAAAGCGTTGTTTTTCCTATTGCTGCAAAAAAAGTTAATGTTATTTTGTGTTTAATTTTTTTTATAAACTTGTAAACCAGATCTATGAAAATTAAAGATAATAATACGATCTGGATAAAGGAAATTATCGAATTTATATAAAAAGCAGTTTCTTTAACGTCCCCATCTCCTTTTAAATAATCAGCAATTTGTGCTCCACCTTCGAGAATCAGCACAAGTATAAGGAACGCAATGTGAACTTTGTATTTTTTGAAAGACTTCTTCATCACAGATTGATGTTATTTTGAGGCCTATATTTTTTAATCGAGTTTAATTTCTCCTTTCCAGTTATCTTTATTATTCCATGCAGGTTGTTCATTTTTTGAGTAAAGGTAATTACCCATTACAAGGTAATCCATTTCAGTTCGCATGAAACACCTATAGGCATCTTCGGGAGTACATACAATTGGTTCTCCTCTAACATTGAAGCTTGTATTGACAATAATTCCAAAATTGGTTTTTTGTTTGAATTTATTAATTAATTTCCAGTATCTTAGATTTGTCTCTTTATGAACAGATTGTATCCTTGCTGAAAAATCAATATGTGTAACAGCTTGGATATCAGACCTGTCAATGTATAATCGCTCTTTAAGAGGTAGTTCAAAATAGTTATCAGGAAGTTTATTTAACCATTCTTTTTTTACATTCGCAACTAATAGCATATAAGGAGATTCGACATTGATATCAAAAAATAAGGATGAATCCTCGGATAACACTGATGGTGCAAATGGGCGAAAACTTTCCCTATATTTGATTTTTAGATTTAGTTTTTTTTGCATTTCCTTATTTCTAGCATCCCCCAAAATGCTTCTATTTCCTAGAGCTCTTGGCCCATATTCCATTCGTCCTTGAAACCAACCAACAACATCTCCTTGAGCAATAATTTCGGCTACTATATCTGTTAATTTTTCAAAATCCCGAAATTTTGTATATTTTGCCTTATATTTTTTCGTAACATTTTCTATATCCAAATATGAAAACTCAGGTCCAAGAAAAGCTCCATGCATTAAATCATTTTTTCCATCATTATTTCTCACTTTTTTAAAATAAATATGATAAGCAGAAAAAGCTGCACCAATTGCTCCACCAGCATCACCCGCCGCAGGTTGTATGAAAATATTATCAAATAATTTTGTTTCTAATAATTTTCCATTTGCTACACAATTTAATGCAACCCCACCGGCTAAACATAAATTTTTTGCTCCTGTCAGTTTTTTTACTTCTTTTGCCATCAAAATAACAATTTCCTCCGTTACTTTTTGAATTGCATAAGCCAAGTCACAATGTTTTTGTTCTATATCGCTTTCTGATTTACGTTTTGGAAATCCAAATATTTTTTGCCATTTCTTTTCATAAACCATTCTCAAACCAGTTGCGTAATTGAAATATTTTTGATTTAACCATACAGAGCCATCATGTTTAATATCTACAAATTCTGTCTTTATTATTTCTATATATTTAGAAACTCTAGTTGATTTCGGATTTCCATAAGGTGCAAGTCCCATTAGTTTATACTCACCTGAATTAACTCGAAATCCAAGGTAGTAAGTAAAGGCGGAATATAATAAGCCAACTGAGTGTGGAAAGTGCATTTCTTTAAGAATTTCAATTTCATTTTTTTTGCCATATCCTAATGAAGCGGTTGCCCACTCACCAACACCATCAATTGTTATAATAGCAGATTCTTTATAAGGTGATGGATAAAATGCACTTGCTGCATGAGATAAATGATGTTCGGGAAAAAGAAAATTAATTTTGCGTTTATTGAATTTTTCAATTTGTGAAAGTTCTTTTTGAATCAAATGTTTTAAAAACATCTTTTCTTTCAACCAAACAGGAATAGCTGTTAAGAATAATTTAAGTCCTTTTGGCGAAAAAGCGTAAAATGTTTCTAGAAGCCGTTCAAATTTTAAAAAAGGCTTATCATAAAAGACAATTGCATCAAATTCATTAATGTTCAATCCTGAATATGTCAAGCAATATTTAACTGCATTTACTGGAAATGAATGATCATGTTTTTTTCTTGAAAAACGCTCTTCTTGTGCAGCAGCTATTATTACTCCATCCTGAATGATTGCAGCAGCAGAATCGTGGTAAAAAGCTGATAATCCTAATATGTTCATTATTTAGTTTTTAGTTTGACAAATCTCAAGCCACTTATCACCAACCACCAACCCTCCATTAAACCGTATCCATAAAATTCTTCTCTGTCCGGTTAAAAACCATGAGGCCCAACACAAAAACTCCAATGGTGAATACAAATGAATAAATCAACCCTACCCAACTCAGGCTACCTGCACCGAGAAACGAGTATCGAAAAGTTTCAATCACAGAAGTCATAGGATTAGCCATAATGATCCACTGATACTTTTCAGGGATGGATGATATCGGATAAATAACCGGAGTGGCATACATGAGTAATTGCACTCCGAAAGCCACAAGAAACTGCAAATCGCGATACTTGGTAGTCATGGCAGAAACCAGCATACCAAACCCCAATCCCATGATACCCATCATGATGACCAGAACAGGGAAAAGGATTATATAAATATTGGGTTGTACAGAGGATCCTTTAAAAATGAAATAAAACATAAAGGCTAAAAAAAGCAAAAACTGTATTCCAAAAGCAATGAGGTTGGTAATGGTTACTGAAAGCGGAACAATTACCCGCGGGAAATATACTTTCCCAAAGATACTGGCATTCAAGGTAAAACTATTAGCTGTCTTTTTAAAGCACTGGGAAAAATACTGCCAGGATGTTACTCCGGCTAAATAAAACATTAGTGGAGGTAATCCATCGGTCGGTATTTTGGCTATATTTCCGAAAATGATGGTAAACACTATTGTGGTAAGCAAAGGCTGAATAAAAAACCATAAAGGACCCAGAATGGTTTGCTTGTAGAAAGCCACAAAATCCCGGTGGACAAACAGCAACAGCAAATCCCTGAAGTTCCAGATATCACGGAGCCGGAGATCAAACAACTTATCCCTGGGGGTTATGGAATGGGTGTAGGTTTCTTTTTTTTGGTACATTGGAATTTTATTAAAGTTTGCTATACAAGTCTTCCCAATCTGGGTTCATGCTATTAATCAAATCTACCTTCTTTTTCCTTGAACCTGCCTTAATTTGTCTTTCCCTTTGCAGTGCTTCCATTATGGTTTCGAATTCTTCCCAATAAACAAGTTTATCAATATTGTAGCGTGCTGAGAAAGCACTTTTATACTTTTTATTTTTATGGCTTTCGATTCGGTGTTTTAGCTCACTTGTTGCTCCAACGTAGAGTACTGTTTTATTTTTGTTGGCTGTTATGTATGTATATCCTTTTCTTGGCATGGAGTACTAGAGGCGTTTAAAGTAAACTGAGACAGTTTGCTTCGTTCCGCTGGCGCGGAACTCGCAAAGTCTTTTTCCAAATATGCGGTTTCCCAAGTGACGAAGCAATCTTTTGGGAATTTCTTCTAAAACCATCTAGTAGGCACTTTGCATATTTGAGAAAGTTTGCTTCGTCGTGCTAGCGCACTTCTCGCAAAGTCTTTTTCCATAATGAGGTTATTGTATGAAGTCCTTTCGAAGAGGGATTATTGCGAGGAGCGAAGCGACGACGCAATCTACCGGACATTCTAAACCTTATAATATTCCTTGTACCATTCAACAAACCTCCTCACTCCTTCTTTTATCGGAGTATCAGGTTTGTATTCAAGATTTTTTATCAGTGCTGACACATCTGCATGCGTTTCCGGCACATCCCCTGGCTGCATTTCTCTCATGTTTTTCTTAGCTTTTTTCCCCAGCGTTTCCTCAATGGCATCAATAAAATCCATCAATTTTACAGGGCTGGAATTCCCAATATTATATAAACTGTAGGGTGCAGTCGGGGAAGTAGATGGATCTAAATCAATGTGGTTTTCCATATTCTTATCTGCTGACTGCCGACTGCCGACTGCTGACTGTTCTTCTAAAATCGGTGCATTATCAATAACCCTCAAAATTCCCTCCACTATATCATCAACATATGTAAAGTCTCTCACCATATTTCCGTAATTATAGACATCAATTGCATTGTCTTCCAAAATTGCTTTTGTAAAAAGGAACAAAGCCATGTCTGGTCTGCCCCATGGTCCATAAACTGTAAAAAACCGAAGTCCGGTTGTAGGGATATTATAAAGATGACTGTAAGTGTGTGCCATCAGTTCGTTTGATTTTTTTGTGGCAGCATAAAGTGAAATAGGATGGTCAACATTGTCGGATGTTGATAAGGGCATTTTTTTATTAAGCCCGTAAACACTGGAACTGCTTGCATAAACAAGATGCTTGACATTATTATGCCTGCATCCTTCGAGAATATTCATGAAGCCAATAATATTACTGTCAATATATGCATGAGGATTTTCAATACTATAACGAACTCCTGCCTGTGCAGCAAGATTTACAACTTTATCAAACTTGCCGGATTCAAAAAGCTGCTGTATGTTTTCCTTGTCTTCGAGTTTAAGTTTAATGAAATTATAATTTTTATATGTTGATGATTGGTACTGAGACGCATACTCTAAGTCCCTGGTAATTCCTGTTTCCGCAAGCCGTGCATATTTAAGCCTTACATCATAATAGTCGTTGATGCTGTCAAGACCTACGACTATGTTGCCACGTTCCAGAAGCCGTTTCGTGAGGTGAAAGCCAATAAAGCCAGCCGTTCCGGTAATTAATATCTTTTGTGGTTTATTTTTACTTTTAGGTAGGTTCATAGGTTTAATTGATGGTTCCATTTTTTCTCGATAGTTTCTTGTGTATGAATAGCAGGATCTTTTTTCCAAATAAGTTTCTGCAAGTTTGATACAGTTTGCTTCGTTTCGCTGGCGCGGGACTAGCTAAGTTTTTCCAAGCTTGAGACAGTTTGCTTCGCCCTGCTGGCGCAGGACTCGCAAAGTCGTTTTCCATAGCAGAGTTATCGTAGGTAGTCTTTTTCGAAGAGCGACTATTGCGAGGAGCGCAGCGACGAAGCAATCTGTTTGTATTCCTACATCTCTCTGTCTCTCATTGTTTTCCTGGCACAGCTTCGCCTCGTAAGTCACAGCTCGATAACCATAACTGATTGATATAAAATTATTTAAGCATTCATGCATTTAAGCATTCATGCATTGTTCAATTGTCTAACTGAAGCCTTCTGCACCTCTGCAATAAGGCTGATACCTAGTTGCTCTATATTGATCTTGATAGTGTTTTTCCCAATTTGTTCAATTATTCCACTTTTTCCATAAAGAGGCCCATCACGGATCTCTGCCTTTTTATTAATGTCAAATTTGATGTCTGATACTAATTCTCTTGTCAGAAATTTTTTTATGTTGTCAATTTCAAATTGCCTTACAACAGCAGGTTTTCCCAGATAATAAATAAAACGTGCAAAACCGGTTACTTGCCATACTTTTAAATATTCCTGAGGATCCACTCTCACAAAAACATAGGAATTAAACAAAGGGACACTGACTTTCTTTTTCCTGTCGCTCCACTGACGTAGCACCTTTTGTAAAGGAAGATACGTTTCAATTCCCTGTTTGAGAAGACGCTCATTTACTTTCTTCTCAGCTCTTGGAGCAGTATATATCACATGCCAGTTTTTAGTTCCAGCGTCCATATTATTTAGATATTTGCATTACTTTCAAGTCCTCTTCTTTCCAAAGCACTATTGATTCTATCTTATTATTATTATTATATTCCTTAAACTCAACTTCTTTATAAATCAGATATCGAATTTTTCGTTTAATACGTTTTTCAACTTTTTCGATCAGTTCACTCAAATAAGCTTTGTTTATGTAATCACCGATAAAAATCAGGTCAATAATACTGCTATCCATTCCTCTGGCAAAATCACCAACAACAACTACTTTTTTTACTTCTCCAAGTTTGCAGATAACTTTTTCAATAATACTGTCAAACCCCAGGTGTTTAATCAAAAGGCTATTGATAGGAGTATATAAAGGATGCTCAGCATTTGCCTGAAACATTTTTTTGTTTCCTTTAAAATAGGATTTTAAAAGGCCTGCCTTTTCAAACCTGTTTAATTCCAGTCTGATGGAGTTAGTTGATTCTTCAAACTCATTTTCAAGACTACGTAAGTATGAACTTGAATTGCTGTTTAAGAAGAATTTTAACAGGAGTTTAAGGCGGGTTTTGGAGGTGATAAGCGTATCTAACATATCTTCAATGATTAATAATGAGTAACAAATTTACTCATTATTTCGTGAAATCCAAATTTATTGCTGAAAATTAGTTCTCGGATTGATCGGGGAAATGCTAAAATTTTATTTACTTTGCTGTTATAATTTCCTATATCGATTGCTATAAATCATTTTAGCATTTAATCATTAACTAACAATTAATAATCAATGAATATAAACAGGCCGGAGCCAATTGTATCAGATATAGAAGCGAGTTTTTATAAACATGGAATGGACCCACAAAAGGCCATTGAAGAAATTCTCAATGGAAGATATGTCTTAATTGAGGATTATTATAGCAGTGGTCTTACAATATTACATGAGCTCAATAATTATTTAAAAGACAAACACCCGGATCAATCTTTTCAGGGACAACGCGAATTTCGTTCGGAATATCGAAAGTTTTCTCATCAAATATTATTACAAGTAAGCGACAATAAATTAGTAGTAGAAAAAGCCCCTGTAATTGGTTGGTTGGAGATTTTGTATCCTGATCTAGAAAAATTTATCCTTCCTTTTCCTCAAATTCAGGGCTTAAACAGTGCCTGGCAATGGTATAAAAAAGGTGTTTCTATACCTGTTTTAAGGAATAAAATACATCCTTACTATGGTACTTATTTCCCAAGCCGATTCGAACATCTACATCTTTTTGATAATTGGCTAAAACGATACAAGGGTGCAAAAAAAACAGCCATAGATATTGGCATAGGTAGCGGTGTCCTCTCTTTCATGTTGATGAAACATGGTTTCCAAAAAGTTTATGGAACAGATACGAATCCCAATGCTATTATTGGTTTAAACCAGTTTATGAGTGGTACGAAACTTGCCAGGAAAATAGAAATAGACCATGGTCATTTGTTTGCCAAGTGGGAGCAAAAAACGGAGTTGGTTGTTTTTAATCCACCTTGGCTTTCCACATCTTATGATATAGATAGGATAGATGAAGCAATCTATTACAATGATAAATTATTCCCTGATTTTTTTACTGATGCGAAAGAACATCTTCATCCAGATGGAAAGATTGTTCTTTTATTTTCAAATTTGGCACAAATAACAAAAGTCACCGAAAGCAACCCAATAGAAAAAGAAATTGCAGAAGGAGGAAGATTTAAATTGGATTTATTGTTAAAGAAGTCTGTAAAATCAGCATCAAAAAAAACCAAAAGAAATCAAACCTGGCGCTCCTCAGACACTGTGGAATTATGGGTTCTGTCAAACAATAATTGAATGCCTAAATGATAAAGGAATTTACTTTTCACGAACAGAAACATTATAAATGTTTAGCTTACTCCGAAAAAATAAATATTAAAAAGATGCCACAAAAACTCTGAAAGACAATCCCGACAGCTTAATTAATTGAAAATTTTAATCCCACATAAAGCTTCCTCCCAACAATCGGCCCCCAGATCATAGATGAATCAAAGTATTCCCCGAAAGGATCATCTGAAGCAATAATAGGATCTTCCTGAGTAAATCCTGTTAGGTTCTCTCCTCCCAGATATACTTCAAGCGTGTTGAAAAACTTACTGACCTGAGCGTTTATTATAGTATACATAGGAGAAGTGTTCGGCCTCCGGTATTCAGCTGGATACCCTTCTGTATCAGGGATTCTTGCATCTCCATTAAATTGAGTAGTAAAATCAAACTGCCACTTTTTGTCGTCATTAGAAGTTGAATAAGAAAAATTCAACAAGCCTTTGTATTTATTTTGTAGTGGCTTGCTTTGCAAAGTATTATTGGTAGTAATTTTAACATCATTCAACCTGAATGCTGCAATAACATCCAATCTGGGGATTATTTCATAAATAGCTTCAACCTGAAAACTGTTAGAGTATGATTTCCCGTCAAGGTTATAAACAATAACAGAATGTACATCCTGATCCCTGTCGATAACAATCTGGTTTACAAAATCTGTTCTGTAAAAATCTATGTTAATTGTCAGTTCTCTGTCATTAACATTGAAAAACTTTGAAAGGTTGATACCATAATTCCACGCTTCTTCCTGTTTGGGTTCATTTTTAATTATTAAACTTCTGGAAGAGGCTAAAATAGAAGAGTTCTCAGCAATTATGTTTGCTGTCCTGTATCCTTTCCCGGCAGAGGCACGCAAGATTGTATTCTCATTTAAATTGTATTTAATATGCATGCGTGGAGTAAAAAATGTTCCATAAATATTGTGAAAATCAGCTCTTATTCCAGCTAACAATGTTATATTATGTTCATTTGAGTAGGTATATTGAAAAAAGGTACCTGGAACAATTTCTTTTCTTGAAAAGGCACTATCGTTCAAATTCTCATCATAATTGTCATACATAAAGCTTGCTCCGGTACTGTATTTATGCTTATCATCTCCAATAATTGATTGAAAGATCAGGTTTGAATTAAAATTAATTTCATTCCCGGTATATTTATTAAAACCAAACTCTGAATTCTGATCATGCCATGCAAATGAATTAATAAACCCCAGGCTTGTTTCATGAAGTTCAGGAAAAATGTAACCGGTTTTTGTATATAATTCATATCGCCTGGTATTGATCTTAATTCCATATCCGTTGTCATAATCTATAATTTTTGAAGGGTCATATTTCATTTGACCACCAATTCTTTCTTCATCAAGGATTTTTATCCCTATCTGTCCTACCAGATTTTTATGACTGTTATATTTCCACCTGTTGAAGAGATTTACTTGCCTGATAAGTGGTTGGTCCATAAAAGAATCATTATTGTTGTCATACCTTTTTGATTGATCTTCCACATGAGCAAAGATTGCTGTACTCCAATGACTATTAAGTTCAAAGGCCGCGTTAGCATTAGCTTCCACTTTACTCATATCATTTGCAAATAAATTAATGTATAGCTTTTCGCCCTTTTCAGGTTTTTTATATTCTACATTTATTTGCCCGGTAATTGATTCATATCCATTCACAACCGAAGCAGTTCCCTTTGATATCTGTATGGCTTCCATCCAGCTTCCGGGAATATATCCTAAGCCATATGTTGTTGCCAGGCCGCGTAAATTTGGAAAATTCTCTGTCATAAGCTGACTATATTTTCCTGATAGCCCTAATAAAAGTATCTGTTTAGCACCGGATACAGCATCACTATATGAAACATCTACTGAAGCATTTGTTTCAAAACTTTCTGACAAATTACAGCAAGCTGCTTTATGGAATTCTTCTCCAGTAATGATCTGAGTTTGTATAGGCTGAATACGGGAGAAAAAACTATCATTTTGTTTTTCTTTAATCTCAACTGCATTTAGTGTTGAGTTTTCCGATAGAATAATCTCTAAATAATCCTCTTCACCTGTTATTGTCAGAGTATCTGAAACAAAGCCTATGTAACTGATTATAAGTACAGGCTCATTTAGCTGAGGCATGTCTAAATGGAACTCACCATTAACATCAGTTGATGTTCCTTCTGATATTTCAGGCCAATATACATTTGCTCCAATAAGAGGAATAGCGTTTTCATTTTCATCATAGGTAGAAACCTTGCCATGAATATGCTGGGAGTGAAGGCTTGTAATAAAAATAATCTGGAATAATAATATAAATAATGTTTTTGTTTTCATGATGTAGCTGTTTATTAGTTTAATAATAATTTACAGATGCCTTTTCAGGCATCAAATAATAAAAAATGTAAAAAGTAATTAACTAATGACAGCTATGTCAAGTTTTAACTGGTGGAGGAAAAACACAAGGGATTTCCCCGATAATAGGGGGGGTACAGATATTATGTAGTGTGAGATATTTCTGAGATCAGAGTCTTCTGAAATAATAGTATGCTCAGGAATTAATAACTGGACTGAAGAGAAAATTTCAAATGAAAATTCTGAAAACGAAACTAAATAATTGTCCTCAATCTTAACAAATTCCTGTTTGATGTTGCAGCAATTATTTTTAGTAGTAATGCAATTATCTCCCATGTCAATTATTGAAGTACAACAATCATGAGATTCTTCATGGTCAGAGCAGCATGAATTATGGTTTTCAGTAACAATTGATATTGATTCAACATTACTGCAACTACAATGATGTATGAAAATATTTAAACCTCCTGTTGCAAAAACTACCAACAAGGACATTAAGCCTAAAATAATATTTTTCATCCATTTTCGCATGACAATATAAAAAATAATTATATTAAAAGTCAAGAAATACAGTATGTTAGAGTTTGCAAAGATAACAAATGTTTTTTAAATTTATTATTTCATCAGAAATAATTTTGCATTATTTAGTGTATATGACTACTTTTGAATTCTCTAGAAATCAATACACATGCAGGTTTCTATATACTTATTGACATATAAATAATTTCTCATATTTTATTAAATCTTAAATTTATGGAATATAAAATATTAAACATCAAAATTGAAGATGCCATTGCAATTGTCACCATCAGCCGCCCTGAAGCAATGAATGCTTTAAATTCTTTTTTTTTTAAGGAGATGGATGCTGCTATTGCCGAAATTTCTGCAAACAAAGATGTAAGGGTCATGATCATCACCGGCGAAGGCAAAGCTTTTGTTGCAGGTGCAGATATTGCAGAGATGGTAAATATGAACAGTGAAGAAGGCTCAAATTTTTCAAGACTTGGACAAAACACCTTTAGTAGTCTTGGGGAGATGGAAATCCCGGTAATTGGTGCTATTAACGGTTATGCCTTAGGTGGTGGTTTAGAGCTTGCCATGGGTTGTGATTTTAGAATTGCCAGCGCAAAAGCTAAATTTGGTCAG
>JAIOTT010000183.1 GCA_021106655.1 Bacteroidales bacterium | reverse complement strand
TCCTTTTGTGATTGCCCGTATGAAAACGCACCATATCCTTGCTGCCAGTGAAACTTATCCCTGCATAGTTTGTTCTCGTTGATGAATCGTGATGATTCTGATTTTATATCCCTGACAAGGTCGGATACTTTAACATCTGTATTTAATCCCAGGAAGATATGGACATGATCCGGCATTCCGTTGATGGCAAGTAAGCTTTGTTCCTTATTCTTAATTGTATCATTAATGTGTTTATAGAGAACGTTTTTTACTCCATTGTTGATAAGTGCTTCCGGGTTTTTTACCGCCAGGATCAGGTGGATGAGGATTTTTGAGAAGTTGTTTGCCATGATAGATTTGTTTAATTAATAATTGTTAGCTTACAAATGACTATAGTGACTAAAGTTTCGATTGACTAGAATTTAGTTTTTTGCCGACGGAAGAGAAAATAGCTAGTATTTCATTTGATTCAGGCAAATTGCTTCTCAAATCTTCATAATTACTTTGATCCAAATCAGAGAGTAATTCAAGCCAATACGAGGTTTCACTTGCTTCGGATTCACATATTTTCATTTTACTTTTAAACTCAGCTCTACTTCTAGCTCTGTTAGCTTCTCTATAGTTCGCTCCAATACTTGTACCAGATTTCGTCAGCTGATATCTCAATACATTGCTCTCTAATGTTTTAGGTAATCTGCTCGATAATTTAATAATACTCAAAGCAAATTCTTTTGTTCTTTTTTCCATTTCTTTCCTAAACTCTTTACTCCCCATACCAATTAATTTTAGTCATTCGAAATTTTAGTCATTCGTAATTCATTCCTATTAGTACATCTTAAGCAACAAAAGTAACCCCCTTAATATCTTTAACTTTATTACACTTCAGGAACGAACGTATTATCTGATGAACATCCCTGTTATTATTATATTTTTGAATATGATTATCCAGCTTCTCTTTTCCATTTGCTATTAGTTCATCCTTTACATAACCGAATCCTGAATACTTTCCATTGGAAATTTTCACTACAGACTTTTCTGTTTCATTTCTCCCTTTATCAACAATAAAAAAGTTATCCTTTTCAAAAGAAAATCCGGAAATTATCTCATTCACCCTGGCATTATATTTTTCTGGTTTTTCTTCTCCTATACATGCTCCCTTGCATTGTTTTATCTGATAGTGAAAACAGCTTCCATTATTATCATATAAGCCACATAATTTCTGACAGAGCTCATTATCTTCTGTTATTCTGAATAAATATTCTCTGGCTTCTTTTTGCGATGTGAATGAAGTCAGGAGATTTTTATCTTCAATGTTTTTTTTGATCTTAAGCCGGATATAATTATTTTCATCAGTATAATAATAAAGACCATGATTAAAATCTGTCCGTCGTTGCTGAGTGTTATAAAAAGGCTTGTATCTTTTTATCTCCTCTGATTCTTTTAACAGCGCGATCAGCTCGCTACCGGTAATTTCGTAAAAAATATTTGCAATCTTATTTTTAAGCTCAAGTGCTTTTTTTGTTTGGTTATTACTTAAGTGAGATAACACTCTGTTTCTGATGTTTTTGCTTTTACCAATATATATTATTTCATTTTCATTGTTAACAAAATAATATACTCCTGTTTCTTCAGGAATACTATCGATTATAGCTTTATCCAGTTTGGAATTCAGGCCTTTGACTGATATGTTTTCAAGGTCTTTATCGATAGTTCTCAAAAGTTCAAAAAGTTTGAGAGTGGCCATGGCATCACCTGCTGCCCTGTGACGGTTTTGGATCTCAATATTTAATCCCTTACATAATTTACCAAGGCTATATGATTTTCTTAATGGAATGAGTTTTCTGCTAAGCTTGACGGTACATAAAGTTTTTCGTTTATATTCATATCCCAGACTTTTATATTCATTTTTCAGGAAGTTGTAATCGAAAGCAACGTTATGCCCTACTATTACTGTGTCTTCAGTAAAGTCAATGATTTTTTTTGCTAGCTCAAAAAAACGAGGAGCAAACTCCACCATTTTATTATTAATACCTGTCATCTGGGTAATTCTGTAAGGTATTTTTCTTTCAGGATTAATCAGGCTCACAAATTCATCAACAATCTTATTCCCATCATGAATAAATATGGCAATCTCAGTGATTTTATCACTAACGGCATTAAGTCCGGTAGTTTCAATGTCAATTATTGCATACATCTTCAGAAAAATCTTATAGATTAAGTTTTGTTTGTATCGCCATTACCTGCGTCTTGAGGGAATTAATGGTGTCGATGAGTTCTTTTTCTTTCATCTGGTTGGATTCGGGCATTTCGGAGCTTATGAAATTTATGAATTTCCAGACTTCTTTAACCTCCTTAATTGAAATATCATAGGGTTCGTACAATGTATTAAGTGAATGTAAAGTCAATATTTTTTCTGTTTTAATTTTGTTCTCAACCACTTTAAAGACTATTCCATCATCGAGGGTAAGGATAATATATGCCTGTTTGTTTTTAATAAAATTCCAGTTTTGAATAAATTCAGCTGTGACCCATGATCCATCAGGAATAGGGAACATGGAATCGCCGTTGATCTGGAAAGATCTGTATTTTTTTTCTTTATCAAGAAAAGGCATTTGAAAGGTTGGCAATACCTTTATGTATTCAGGATCAGCAAACCCGCTTGTATATCCTGCTTTGGCTTTTTCACTGACAAGTTCAATGTTCTCTTCATTTTCACTATCAACCGTTGTAGCAAG
>JAIOTT010000045.1 GCA_021106655.1 Bacteroidales bacterium | reverse complement strand
TTCTCTTCAGGCTTTGCTCTCTTTCGAGATTGATAGGATTATTAGTTTTGTCCACTAATTTTGGTAGCCGAACAAACTGTTCAATTTCTCCGTTACGAAATCGATAAATTGCCTGTTTGCCATCACCGACCACCATATTAAAATTACCTTCAGCCAGTGAATTATCGAGCAAAGGAAGCAAGTTCATCCACTGTAAAACAGAAGTATCCTGGAATTCATCTATAAAGAAGTGTTTGTATCTCTCTCCCAAACGTTCATAAATAAAGGGAACCGGCTCACTAAAAACAATTTCAGATATTTTTTTATTAAACTCACTTATCAATATAAGATTGTTCTGTTTCTTGAATTCATCTATCACTTTCTCTATTAAATTCAGGACTGCCAGAAGATAGATATTTCTGTTAAGGAGTTTGTAAGTTTCATAACGTGAAAAATCAGAATCCATCCTACCCTTTATATTACCATAGGCGGAAATTAATTCTCCTTTGATATCTTCAATGTTTAGTTTGTCCTCCTGAGTTGTCTTGGCACTAGTCCATTTATCTTCTTCTATCGTTTTCGTAACATTCTTATTTGGTTGGAGTTTATCAAAGTTGTTTTCGGAAAGTCTTTTAAAGTATACAGCTATTCCACTTCGTGCCTGAAAGAAAGAGCTTGGAGAAATTTCTTTATTTGATATGCTTTTACAAGCTTTGGATGCAATATTTGAAATATAAGTTTCAAATTGCCTGATAAAATCCCTGGTTTTTTTAGTAACATTCTCAAAATCCTCAGGCTTCAATTTTCTAAAATCCTCCAGATAGTTCTGTACAACTTCCTTATTAAGGGTGTTGGCAAATTTATTGAGGTCATAATCAATATCTAAGCTTCGATCCTCTAAAGATTTATATTTTATATAATTCAGCAGTACTTTTGTCAGCTCTTTATCATTCCCGGTTTTATCCAGCAAAAGGTCGATGCATTTTGAAATAAGCTCATCCGTATCCATCTCCACTTCAAAATTCATTGAGAGATCAAGATCAAGGGCAAAAGAGCGTATCACACGATGGACAAAACTGTCGATTGTGCTGATCGAAAAGTCAGAATAGTTATGAAGTATAAGAGAGAGTGCGTTGCGGGAAGTGGTAATTATTTCTTCCTGTGTCAATCCTGTTTCTACAACAAGAGAATCGAGTAAGCCCTTAATTTTTCTGGAGTTAGATTTTATTGAATATTCTGAAAGCTCATGAAGGTTTTCCAGAATTCTATCTTTCATCTCGTTAGCTGCCTTGATGGTGAAAGTAATTGCAAGTATGTTCCTGAATTTTGCAGGCTCCACCAGAATTATCTTCAGATATTCCTTAACCAGGGTATATGTTTTGCCGGATCCGGCAGAGGATCTGTAAACAGTGAAATTTTTAGGTAGTGTATCTGACATTTGTGGGTTGTTGTTGCAATACAAATGTAGTAAAAATTAAGAGAAAAGTTCACCTTTATCAGTTTCTTCAATACCTGGTTTAATGGTTTCATAATCTGATCCTGATCCATCATCCCACCAGTATATTTCTAACTCCAGTTCAAAAACTTCCTCAAGCTTCTTCAAGATTGAAGGCTTTTCAGTGTTAATAATTAAGTTGATCAACTTTACTTTTTTTGCATTCAGATTCACTCCTATTAGTATAAATTTTGATGGAAAGGTCACTTTATTTAAAAAAAAAGCCCCGATCTCTCGAGGCTTAATCTAATGAAAAGCAAACAAACAAAACTATATACTCCTAAAATTGAATTTTAAAACATATTCCTTTTCCATTGAAACGATACCGTACCTTAGCCTGATATCTTCAAGAACTGAAACGACATAATCCCGTAACATTTTGTTGGTTGAATTGCAAGCAATCACCTTGAGAAATCCATTCTCATCATATTTACAGCATACGCGTACTGTTCCTTCAAGGCTCATATTTTTTGCAAATTCAGGATATATCAACCTGTCGTGTATAATTTGTTTGGTGTCGAAAGGGATATCATCAACATATTCCTCATTTGCCAAACAGAAATCCTGTACAATAATATTCATGTCATTTTCATCAAAATTGACCATAGCGTTGAAAATTTTCCTGGTATTAAATGGGATATCATCAACATATTCTTCTTCTTCAAGATTAAACTCCATTTTTGAAGCTAAATAAACTTCATTATTTTTTTTGGTTTCAAAGCTATTTGCACTTAAGTCTTCTTCTGATTCACTTGTATCATAATCAACAATTATTGTAGAAATAACTGCAGCTGTTTTAAATGGAATATCATCAATATATTCTTCCTCCTCAAGCTCAAAATCCATTTCTTGAACAAAGGCAGAAGTAGTATTAAAACTCATTATAAGTGAGAGTAATATTGTTAATGCTATTGTTTTCATGATTTGAAAGTTTTTTATTATGATTCATGTTCGTCAGACAAATTGCCACTATTATGCCAAACTCCATATATAGCTCTATATCTTTACTTTACAACAATCGACTCATTGTTTTATTCTCAAAAATGTGTGCGATTATTTAACATAAAGTGTTCGGTTTCGTACAAGAAGTTAAAGGCATTTCTTTATTTTTTTTCCCTAAACTCTGGTTACAATTTACCTGATTTTAATACTAAGATATATGATGATTTAACCTTAGATAAGTGAATTTGAATATTACATTCATCGACGCAAGGACGCCTCGACGAACTGAACAAGGATAGATAGCTTTCGCATCGAAGCGAGGACGCTTCGATGAACGGTGGGTTGAGGAAGCTTTCATTATTTGGTAAAGCTTTCATTATTTGGTAAGGCTTTCATTATTTGGTAAGGCTTTCATTATTTGGTAAAGCTTTCATTGTTTGGCGAAGCTTACGTCGTTTGGCGAAGCTTTCATTGTTTGGCGAAGCTTTCATTGTTTGGTAAAGCTTACATTATTTGGTAAAGCTTACATTATTTGGTAAAGCTTACATTGTTTGGCGAAGCTTTCATTGTTTGGCGAAGCTTACATTGT
>JAIOTT010000279.1 GCA_021106655.1 Bacteroidales bacterium | reverse complement strand
GCCGACAAATAAACGTTAAGTAAAAAATTATCAGAGACACCGGCAGCCATTTTTCCAAGAGTATTAGCTGTAACGGGAGCTATCAACATAATATCAGCCCAATTCCCTAGTTCAACATGATGGTTCCATTCACCGGTATCTTCATCAAACGAATCAATAATAACCGGCCGGTGCGACAATGTTGATAATGTGAGGGGTGTAACGAAATTTTTGGCAGAAGGAGTCATTACAATCTGTATAACAGCACCACCCTTTATTAGTAATCGTACAAGTTGAGGAATCTTATAGGCAGCAATACTGCCAGTGATTCCCAGCACTATTTTTTTATCTTTTAGCATGCCATGTTGTTAATGATCAATTATCTTCCATTTCATCCAGTGGATTTCTGCTATAAACCTCACCATTTAAATACTCATTAATGGCAATAAGTGTTGGTTTTGGAAGATGTTCGAAATATTTTGATACTTCAATCTGCTCCCTGTTTTCGAATATTTCTTCCAGGTTATCGGTTGGAGTAGCAAACTCTGAAATCTTGGCATCAAGATCTTCTTTCATGACGCTGGCAATTTGATTAGCTCTTTTAGAAATTACAGCAACAGTTTCATAAATGTTGTTTGATCCTTCATCAAACTTCCGCATTTTCCTGGTTACTGTAGTGTTCTCAATTTTCAACTTTTTGTAATCCATATTTTATTTATGTTTTGATTTTTCAATTTTTGCGTTTTTGTGAATAACAAAAACTTCTTTTTGGTATTTGCTATCAGGGAAAAAAGTCATAAATTTTTCATATGCTTCAATTGTAGCCTGATACCTTTCTTTCTTTTTTGACAGAATGCTGAGTGCTGCATAACGATAATATGAATTTATCATATAATACAGTATTTCTTCTTTATACTCAGTATCGGGAAAATCTTTTAGAATATTCTCAAATGAAGTTATGGCAGCAACGAAATCTTCCATCTTATAATACATTTTAGCTATCTCAAAAGCCTTAGTCTGTAGTTTGTATCGAAGATTATCAATCAGTTGATTACACTCTTCTCTCCTTTCGCTACCCGGGTACATATTAATAAATAGTTGCAACTCCTTTAATGCATCGTAGGTATTGGTTTGATCCAGGCTATATCTTGGTGAATCAAGATACATGCAATAAGCACTTTTAAAATAACATTCCTCCGCATACTCACTTGAAGGAAAATTCTTCACAAATTGTTTAAAATAATAACTTGCCAAGATATAATCCTCCTGATTATAATAGCAGTAGGCATATGCGTAATACAATTTTTCTGCTTTATCAGTACCTCTGACAATCGGAATTAACTGATCGAAGAGTTGTAATGCCCTGAGATAATCTCCCTTCTCATAATATTCCATAGCCATGGAATATTTTTTCTCATTGTCAGGGCCTTTAAGTGTTTTCTGATACTTACTACATCCAAGTAACTGAATTACAGCAAAAAAGATTAAAAAATATACGGTTTTTCTAATCATGGCGCAAAAGTACAATAAATGGTTGGATTTTTAAACGATTATCTTATGTAATTATTTTGAGCTTCTTGTTTATAAGCCTGATTAATTCATAAACTTAGTGGTACTTTGTGCTATCCTTTGTGTATCCTTTGTGGTTAATCTTTTTTTTACCACGAAGTAACTCAAAGTACATCACAAAGTAACACAAAGAAATCCAGATTATTATTACAACTTATGAATTACTCAAGATAGAACTGACAAAACAGGAAATTACAGTTACTGTATGATCAATTTTTTCTGTATAAAGTCTTTATCATTCCTGATCATAACGATATAGACCCCGGGTTTAAGATGGTTCAGATCAATTACCGGAGTATAGTGATCCAGAAAAAACATTCTTTCTCCAAGGAGGTTATAAACCGTAACAGTTGCAGTTGCAGTACAGTTATTAAGCTTAATTTGAAATACTCCGTTTCCAGGGTTTGGATACAGATCAAAAGTTAAATTATTACTACTAATATTCACAATACTCAAAGGTACACCCTGGTATTTATAGATACCACCTGTATAATCGCCAAAGTTCACTCCTCCTGCCCATCCTGTAGAGGGATCGACAAATGCTAAATTAGTGTAATAAGGCGAAATACCCCCTGATGGTGGATTAAACGACATCCATGTTTTACCGCCATCATTACTTTGTGACAAGCCATAACCTGAGCTGACATAGGTGTCTGCTGAACCGGGAACATAACAGATATCATAATAATCTACAATTCCTAGCGGATCAACATTGCTCCAGCTTAGGCCTCCATTTTTTGTCTCAAACAATTTCCATGAATTTGTAAGTAAATTCACATTCCCAATAATACCATTGACACTATCTTTAAAAATCACTTTAGTAACATCATCAAGTGGTGTACCAATAAATGACCAATTCTTACCACGGTCGTGGGAAACATAAATTTTACCAATTGTGACTCCACCAAACCAGAATGTGTCTCCAACAACCGAATAACTTTGTGAACTTGTTAATTCTCCATCCTGACTCACAGGCATATTTATCTTTTCTACTTTTTCCCATGTGCTCCCGGCATCATTTGTCGTGAATATCTGGAAATAATTACTGTCAGGATCAGCTATCACCAGGCCATCATTTTCATTCCAGAAATATATCAGTTTAGGGTTGCTCGTAAATTCAAGAGAATCGATATTAATCCAATTGTCTCCCCCATCAGTTGTTTTCATAATTTTCCCACTATCACCTTGTAAAACATATAGTGCAGCGTAGGCCAGGTTTTCATCAAGAGCGTATATCATTGAAAGTTGTAATGAATCTGATGCTGTTACAACACCTCTTTCCCAGTTATTACCCCCATCTATGGTTTTTGTATATTCATTAACAGGATTAGCCAGGTTAGAAGGATCAAAAGCAGCTGCCCATACTACATTTGTATCAACTGCACAAATATAACCAATGGCTCTAAGT
>JAIOTT010000206.1 GCA_021106655.1 Bacteroidales bacterium | reverse complement strand
TTTTAAATTAGCTCCGTAGGAGCGACACTTCACAGGGGGACCCATGGCAAACACATATTCACAATTGTACGTACAGATTATTTTTGCTGTCAACTTTAGAGAAAACCAGATATTTGAGCAACACAGAGATCAATTGGAAAAATACATTTGCGGTATCATAAAGAAAAAAAATTCAAAGCTCCTGGCAATTTATTGTAATCCCAATGATACGCATGTTCTTATCGGATTGGACCCGTCAATATCTGTCTCTGATATAGCTAAAACCATTAAAGCGAATTCCTCAAAATGGATAAATGAGAATAGGTGGTTTAATGGACAATTTAGATGGCAAGAAGGTTTCGGATCATTTAGCTATTCCAAATCTCAGATTGATGTTGTTGCAAAATATATTCTAAACCAACCTGAGCATCACAAAACAAAATCTTTTAGAGATGAATATTTAAATTTATTGAAGAGATATGAAATTGATTATAACGAAGCTTATTTATTTGACTGGTTTGACTGAACGTGTCGCTCCTATGGAGCTGATTATATTTCCAATTCTATTAACTACAAAGATGCTGCTTCTACGGAGCTTGGTTTAAGCCAAATTTGATTTAAAAAAACACATATTACTCTTTGTTATATTTAGAAAATCATTACTCTAATGTAAATTTATTCACCCCTCGACCCTCGACAATAGACTCTTAACTATCAACATTCTTCACCCCATGCGCCATAACACCCTTTTGGGGTAGATGTTATGGCGAAGGATAAGGAGGGAAGTACTAAGTTGTTGTGTACATTATCAATGAACTTACTCGCTAATTGGTTCCCAAAAATATTATAGAAAAGATATTATTTTATGAACATCAACCATCAACATTTTTCCTTTGTTTATTGGGAAAATAAACAATATTTTTGTTATTACAAATAATACGCAAAACCAACGGTGTACATATGAGCAAATCAGAGAAAAATGACCAAAGAACTTATAACTCATTAACGGATCATGCTGCTTCATTTGTTAATATTCCAATCAAAGAGATTGAGTTTGATGAGAAATTGATCAAAAAATACACTTCAAGTGGAAATTTCAAAGATGTTGATGATTTCTTACGCCAGATCCGTCAGATCAGAGACGACAATGTAACTAAGGCAGGATATTTGTGTTTTGCTAAAAGAAATGAATTGTTTTCGAATGCTGTCATAAAAATTGCTCGTTTTGATGGTAATACTGTTACAAAATTTATTGATCGAAAAAACATAGAATCAAATTTAATTGTAGCCATTGATGTGATCCTTGAATTTATTAAAAAACATATCGACCAAGGATTAATTCACCATCGTAGTGGAAAAGAGGAAATGAAATGGGATTATCCTCTTGATGCACTCAAGGAAGCAATTATTAATGCGATCTTGCACCGCGATTATAATGATACCGGCAATATTCAAATTCGTGTTTTTGAAGATTGGTTAGAGATTTGGAGTCCTGGTGCATTACCGAAAGAACTCGATCTGGATCGAATATTATATGAAGACCGTACAATTCTTCGTAACAGTAATCTTGCTATGATCTTCCAAAGTTTAGGTTTGGTAGATAACTGGGGAACCGGATTTAAGCGCATGAATGATGCCTGCCTTGAAAATGGCAATCCCGAACCGATCTACTCCCAAAAAGCAGGTGCTTTTGTTGTGACGATGCATAAGAGTATTTTGACTGCCAGTATCGAACATCCGAATCATTAATAGTTGACAATTGACAGATGACAGTTGACAGTTGACAATTAATAGGTCAAAGGCAAGAAGGTAAGGGGGTAAGAAGGTTGTGAAAAAGTTTCTTGTTAATGATTTACCACAATATTTTCTTAAACTTCACACCCCACACCCTAAATCTTTAACCCTAAACACTCCAGATAATTATTAATGTATATATTTAATTTTCCAGTAAAGGTTTGATAAATGCCCGATAATGACAATAATTGGTACGTTCTGAAAGTACGTCCCCGGCATGAAAAAACTATTGCAGAGCGCTTATCCAATGATTATGAAATATATTTACCCCTGATAAAAAAATACAACAAATGGTCAGATAGAGTTAAATGCGTGGAAACACCCCTGTTCTCAGGCTATTTATTTATAAAAACATCCATTAAAGAGAAGTATTATATCCTTGAGAATCAAGGTGTAAGCTCATTCATCCAATTTGCAAATAAACCTGCCATTATTAGAGACCAGGAAATCAAAGCAATTCAATTACTGCTTGAACAACCCTCTACTTTGGAGATAAGTGATGGATATGCTTTTTCCAAAGGAGAAAAAATCCAAATTACACGGGGTGTTTTTGCGGGAGTTGAGGGGAGAGTTACCAATATTAAAAATCGTTCACGTCTTTATATTGTAATTGAGCAATTGGGAAAAATCGTATCAGTTGAGATAGATACTGAATCGATTGAAAAAAAGTAAATATTACTCGTTGTGTGAAACACCATTTCAAGTCGTAAATTATCAAAAATACCATCAATAATGTCATCTCGATCGGAGTCATCGTCGACAGACGGAAGATTTGTAGATATGTGATTACATAAGATAATAAGCTCCATAGGAGCTGAATCTAAATCAAGATAGATGTCATCCCGGAAAGATAGCCCGAGGCTATCTTATCCGGGATCTCATCTATTGACCACTCCGTTCAATTTGGGAGCAACACCATATTTAGATCCTGGATCTCGTCCGGGATGACGTGTCTTGTAATAGTAATAGCATGCGTATTATGATCGAGGGGTTGAACAATAGCTCCTTAGGAGCGAAAGCTTTGAAATACACTAATTGTTAAAAAAATACTTTCTCTGCATTAAATATCTAGTAATTTGAATAATTAAGCAAAAACGCACTTTTTGTTCCGTAATTAATATAAAAAACTTGTTTAATTTATTTCATTTTATATAGAATATACATACATTATTAAGATTTGTATTAATGATAATTTGAGGCGATAATTAAAAGCCAAAAATCCTTTTACGTGTATATGATTATCAGTAGGGAATGTGACTGATTATGCCGGAGGCGTAATTAAAATAATCTTTTCAAATTCATGGGAGTGTTAACATGATAGAAAGCAAATTTGGAAATTATTTTTGAAGATTTTGAGAAAGGGCAGGTTATTGAATAGTATAAAAAACAGTATCATAACTTAAAATAATTTAGTAAACTATACGCAGTTTACTGCCAGATAAGGAGAAAGTAATGGAATATGATATGAAAGAACAATTTGGGAAATATCTGGAAGATTATATAGTAGGTGACATATATAAACATTGGCCTGGTAAAACGATCACAGAAAGTGATAATAATTTGTTTACCCTTTTGATCATGAACCATAATCCATTACATATTGATAAAAATTATTGTGATTCGACTCAACATAAGCAAATACTTGTTGTAGGGACGCTAATATTTAGCTTAGTAGCCGGAATGTCAGTTTCCGATATTAGCGGTAAAGCGATAGCAAATCTTGATTATGAGAAGATTACGCATGACGGGCCGGTATTTATTGGCGATACTATCTATGCTGAAACCGAAATTCTGAGTGCACGTGAATCTAGGACTAAGCCTGATCGCGGCATTATTTATGTTGAAACAAGGGCATTCAACCAAAGAAAAGAAAAAGTATTAACATTTAGACGACACGTATTAATTATGAAAAGAAAGGTATAATATGATTGAAAAGAAATTACTCTTTAGAACAATGTTGTTTGCACCCGGACATAATGAAAAGATCATTCATAAGGCCGCTTTATCTGATGCTGATGCTTTAGTACTTGATCTGGAAGACTCATGCAAGCCCGATTCTAATAAAGCTAAAGCCCGTGAGGTGATTAAACGTATTGTCGGTAGTGGTGAATTAAAAAAGTATTTTGTTTTTGTCAGAATTAATCCACGTGAAACAGGTTTTATGTTCAAGGATATCAGTGAGTTGACAATTAAGGGTATTAACGGTTTTCTTTATCCGATGGCAAATTCAGAGAAAGATATCATTTTCTTTAGTAATTTGCTGACAGAGATTGAAATGTCTAAAGGAATTAAAAAAGGGTATTTTAAAATATTTCCTGTCATAGAGACAGCCGAGGGTATTCTCAATGCAAGAAAGATCTGTGCTGCATCAAAACGAGTTGTAGCGCTTGGTTTTGGCAGTGAGGATTTTACGACAGATCTACATAGTATACGAGATGAAGAAGGGGTAAGTATCTTTATACCACGAGCAAATATTGCTTTAGCAGCTCGTTCTCAAGGGGTT
>JAIOTT010000193.1 GCA_021106655.1 Bacteroidales bacterium | reverse complement strand
TTATACTATAGCTAATAAGTGTGGACTGATCAAAAGGATTGGGATGAGCAGTGAAAGTTATGTCATCCGAGTCTAAACGTTGTTCAATCTCTTTATAGACCGGCACATAATCACCATTAAGGTCACCGGCTATTATATCACCCCATTCTAATGTGGCTTCGTTTCTCTCTATCTTGAGTATATCCCTTAATCCTCCCAGGATCTCAATTTCTTTGAAGCTATATAACACACAAATTATCTTATCACCGCTGACTGCATGGGCAAACTCAAAACCTTCAAGTTTGCAGAACAATTTAAGCTGATCAAGGTTTTCTCCGAATAATTCAAACTGTAAGGCAGCAATGTTTTCTTTACTTCTCAGCCGGATCATATCTTCTTTAAGGAAGATAACAGCAGCATCATTATTCCAACCTATAAGTTTGCTTATTGGAACCGATTTACCACCTGAGATAAGCTGAACCACACCAATAATATCAAGCACATTAATGGTATTATCACCATTCACATCAGCTGCATCAAAGATGAAAGGTGTTGGGTTCTGGTTGAGCATATAAGATACTATGGTAGTTATATCCAAAACATTAACACTCAAATCCCCATTGGCATCACCATTGGCTGCATCGAATGGAATTGCAGAGACAGCTTTTGAAAAATCACTCTCCACCAGATCTGTTCCGACGATCTTATATAAATATTTATAGGTCGAATCAGGGATAACAGCATAATCCGTGTAAATTGTATCTGTAATCAATTCATTATTGATAAGAAAAGTATCTGAATATGTACTATCTGTTAGTTTCAACATCCGGTACATATTATAACCAAGAATATCTTCTGTTGCAGCTTCCGGCCATTCTAATTCCACTTTTCCGATGCCAGGTATGGCAATGAAATTGATGGATGCCGCGCCGGCTGCTTGTATAACAAATGTAAATCGTTCGTTATCTTCAACAGGAATATCGAAACCAGCTGTATCTACGGCACCTGAAACACGGATATAATTCATACCGTCACCGGTTTCAAGGCCTATGGTATAATAAGCTGTCCATATGCTGGAATCTGCACTCCATGAAGCATTATCCGAAACAAAATGTTGTGTATGAGGATCTCTTACTCCAAATGATAATAATGGAGCATAAGCAGTATCCATACATTTGTTAAAGAAAACATCAAATTGGTAAATACCGACTCCAATCGGACCCAAAATTGAATCCTGGGGATCGATACCATCGATCTCAAATTTCCAAACACATCCATGTGCAGAATCAGATGGTTGGAACAAAATCGGTTGGTAAATTACCTGAGGTAATGTAGCGTCTTCAAAAAAGTCATATATTTTGTTGTTTATTTTTATTGGATCATTTGTACCCCAATAATTGTTCTCATGGTATAAATAATTTGTTGATGCTTGGTACCCGGCTTCAAGTACATTAATATTGTTGGAGGTTAGGAAATTATTGTTTGTCAGTTGTATATCTTCTTTGTCTTTAATATATCCAACATTATTATTATTGTATATTCTGGAAATATTACAGTTTTTTATAATAGCATTTTCTGAATAATTAATCCCATTTTTATTATTATCAAAGTTGCAATTATTAAGAGTAACAAAATGATCACTGCTCTGATCAATAAGAAGATTAACATGATTATCGACAAATTCACAATTTTTAAAAATACAATGATTAGCAAAAGATATCATTTCGTTTGACGTATTATTTATGAACTTACAGAAATAGAATTCACTATGGTATGGTCTAAGTAAAACGCGAGTAATACTAAAATCAGAAAATACAGTAGAAGTATAAATTGATTCAGTACCTTCAGAATTTTCATGTTCAATGTGTGACGGACCGTAAATATGTATTAAACTATCTTTCTTTCCCAGAGAATTAACTTTTCCCTGTAAAACGAGTGGCTGATTGAGTATTAATGTTGTATTTGGTAAAATATTTAATATCCCATTATTTCCCACTTTAAAGCTTCCGTTTATTATCCATAGTTTATCAGGTGTTAAAGTTAATGTAGAATCCATAATGCCTAATAATTCAGCACCATTTTGTATAGTTAATATAATTTGTCCGTTTAATTTATTTGATGAATTACTACAACCTATTTCATACTCAAAAACAATATCCCGGTCATTTACAACATTTGAATCAATCTTAATATAAAAATGATCTAATTCACCGGTTAATGTGGCATGCGCTGAAATATCTCCAATATAACTTGTGCTATCTAAAATATTTGCTGTAGTAGTATCTTCAAACTGTCCAAACCTTATCTTGGACCAGACACTATCAGCCCAACCACCGGCATTTCGTACATCGAGATAAATTTGAATATTTTCTCCTGCATCTGCAATACCATCATTATCACAACCGGGAAGAGTATCTATTAAAGTATATTCCACAAAATAAAGGTCAGGTATAAGTATGTAATTAAGGCTGTTATAAATATCGAGGATACCATTATTAGCTCCCTGAATTAATTTAGCAAATATTTGTTCTGTGGATTGCGTAGGATCATGTTCTTTCATAAGCGCGATAGCACCTGCAATAATAGGTGCTGCCATTGATGTGCCATTCAATGAATTATAATTGCCATTTGGAAAGGTGCTGTATATTCCAACTCCAGGTGCTTTTAATTCATAATTGTGTCCAAATGGATTTCCAGCCACAATAGGGCCTGAGGGATCATAGTTTGAAAAACTTGCTCTTACTCCTGATTGTGTTGTTGCTTCTACACCTATTACAAATGAATAACAAGCTGGATACATCGTTCCACAACCTAAACACTCAGAACAAATGCACCTTTCATCATTCCCAGCAGCAGCTACTAATACTGCATAAGCATAAGCATTTTCTAAAGCAGTTTTGACTGTCATAGATTCACCATAACTACCTAAACTCATATTGATAACTGTAGCTCCATTATCAGCAGCATATGTTATTGCTGAAGCGAGATCACTACTATTGCCACTCCCCGAACTCTGAAGCATTTTTACAGGTAATATCCTCGCATTCCAGGCCATACCGGAAACACCTATCCCATTGTCACCTTCGGCTGCTGCTATACCTGCTACATGAGTCCCGTGAGAGTTATCATCATTAGGATCATTGTCATTGTTAACAAAATCCCAACCTCGTATATCATCAATATATCCATTTCCATCATCATCAACTCCATTACCCGGGATTTCATCCCAATTTGTCCAGATATTATCATCCAGATCAGGATGGTCCCAGTCAACTCCTGTATCAATTATTCCAATTATCTGAGTTGTATCTCCTGTAACTATGTCCCAGGCACGGGGAGCATTTACTGCCTCGAAATGCCATTGGCTGGAATATAATGGATCGTTTGGAGTGGTGTTCATGGTATACACCAGATAGTTGGGTTCGGCAAAATCAACAGATGGGTCTTCCGCTATCATTTCAGCTAAATCCTTAGCATCGGTTTTGGAATCATACTTAATTTTGTAGATATTATATAATTGAGGTACTTCTATATTGTCACCATAATAAGTACGGATGAT
>JAIOTT010000355.1 GCA_021106655.1 Bacteroidales bacterium | reverse complement strand
GATCTTCATTAGCTCATTAACATCAAAAACAGGAATATTGTCGATGAGGATCAATGGCTCGTTATAATAAATAGAATTATCAAAATCAAAAACAGACAGACTGTATATCCCTTGCTTTTTTCTTACTCTAACTCTTGGCACAAGTTCCCTTAAAACCATTTCCATTGTAGGTGTCTCTATGTAATCATCCAAAACAACAGATATTGGAGGATTAGCAAAAGGAAAAGGTAAATGACTATATAGTAAAGGATTATGGCCAGGCTCAGTATTGAAAGCTTTTAAAGCTTGCATATTAATATGCATCTGCTCCAGGAACACCATTTGAGAGCTATCGATGTTAAGTGGAATTTCATTCAATTCAGGGAAATCAGGTAAAAAATCTGATAATATTTTTATTTCCAGTTCATCCTCAGTTTTACTTAAAGGACATAGAAAAACCTCTTGATCTCCTTCGAAATTATTCACTGAAAAGATAAATTCACCCTTTTCTCCGGATCCATATATGTGGATCTGCGGGTTTTCTTTCCCTACAGAAAGGTATACGGGAATACCCGCTTGTGGCAGTCCTGTCTGTTTATCAATTACAATCCCGCTAATACTTACATCGCGAATCTCAGGAAGCCATTTACTTTTTGTAGACAGCAGGGGGATAATATCCGGCAGCTGTGTTAATATTTTGTCTTCTTCAAAAAGTGTCCCTTTTTTCACAACACTAACAGTAAGATCCATGCTCTCATCTACATTTAATATTTCCAGTGTAACAAGTTCCCTTGGCTCATAGGCTTCCTTATTGGTTTTAAGTTCAATCTTTTTTTGACTGGCAGGTATTAAGTCTGATCTAACGATATCTCTAACATTGTCGTCTTCCGGGAGGGAATCAATCTTGTTTTGAGTGCCCTTGGTTTGTTCGGGTAAAGGGAGAAGTGGATTTATGATTGTAATAAGCTTTGTAAAATATATTTCGGGGGGAAAGTTCTTTAAATATTGCGTGTAGGCTCTTAAGAAATAATTTCCGGATAAAAATTCAGATGGGATATCCAGAACGCAATTTGCCTTACCCTTCTGTAAACGACATTTATTTTTCACAACAGACTTACGGGAATAATTGTAAAGCTCGACATACAAAATACGACTCATCGTTTGTTCTGGTTTGCCATCGATTTCACAGATAGCAGAAAACCAGATTTTCTCTCCACTCAAATATATATCTCGGTCGGTAATGAAAGTGATTTCTTCAAAAGGAAGGCTTGTGGGTTCTTCAGAAGAAGACATTTGTCCTTTTACCACCTGACTGATAAGCAGGCTAAGAAGGAAAAATAATATCTTATGTAGTAAAACTGGCATATAATTATTTGCTTCTTATTCTTTGTGGTTCTTAGTGATTCCTTTTTTTTCTCCTACCTATTCCCAAAAATCCGGTTTTATTGGAACTCCTCCCCTTTTTGTACAGTCGAGACACTCCTGATGGATTAAAGCCAGGGCTTCAATAGCTTCAGCCATAGGATCATCAGGATTGGAAAAATAAACATAAGTAAAATAGAGCGGAAAATCCGAAGAACTGGTAGTTGTTATATAACGTAAAATATTATAAGTCAGAGTGTCGGCACCGCATTTCAAATGATAATATTGGGGTGCTTTAACAAATATTCTGGGTCCATCAGCTACTCCGGCAACAAGGAAATAACCCAGCACCGCTTCCTCCGAATCATTGATATTCCTCATATTTCCACGGATTTGGTAGGGTTGGCTGGTAATTAATTCATCCTGATCTGAGTTTTGTTCTTCCAGTGCTTTGAAAAACAAATATGCCTCTGCTGAAATTGTAAATTGTTTTGCCAGGAGACTATATTTTTGTTGTAGTCTTTCATCATTAAAAGGGATAAAATGTAATGAAAGATTTTCTACTATGGGTACAGATAAGTATTCTGTGGTATAAGTGTACCTCTCTTTTGCGTTACTAGTAAGCCAGCAATAGTATAACGTATCATGATCAATTGTTCGTGGTAAGCCCAATGGGTGTGCAGCGGAAGCATAGACAAAAACACCATCGTAGTAAAACAGAATATTATAAGCTGAATGGTATTCATAGGTTTCCTGCAACTCCCAGTAATAATAATTTTGCTTTAGCGGTGACACCTCAGTTGACAGGTAAAACTGGTAACCTGTTATATCTTCATCATTGGCATTCCCACCTGACTGTATCTCCTGTTTGTAACTTACAGAGGCTACACCTACTGGATCAAGCAGTTCTTCAAAGTCCGACTCGTAGATCCCTCCAGCTTTTGTTATAACAGAAAGTTTGTATCTGTGTCCTATCTCACCCTGTATACCATTTTCTGCTGTTTGGTATATACCGGAAGAAGTCTCAGTAAGAACTTCCTGTACCATGTTTTCATCAATAATAGTAACTACGGCATTTGTTACCGGATTAAACTCAGGATTTTGAATTGGGCTTGATATAGATAATTTTACGGTGTATGGCCCAGGGTCATTGGAGATCTTCCCATCTATTACAAGTAAATTGTCGGAGCCGCTTTTCAGATCAGGCCAATATTCTTTCACACACGATGACAACAGTAATATGCCTGATAGCATCAAAATTAAAGCTCGAATATTTGATTTAACTTTACTCACTTGCATAATTTCCAAGTTTTATATTATATGAAATTGAAAATATTGGCACTCCGAAAATGGATAATTTATAAGCTTTTATTGCATCATCTTCCTGAATAAAATAAACGGAATAGACATTGTTTCGGCCAAGAACATTATAAACAGAAAA
>JAIOTT010000424.1 GCA_021106655.1 Bacteroidales bacterium | reverse complement strand
TAAAATATTTTGTAATCTAGTTGTAAATTATAAAATTAATAAAGGAGAAGAAGAATGACCTTATCCCAATTATAGAATCAGAATATCGCGTTTATTTTAAAGATAGAGCATTAAAACATGTTATATAAAAATTATTATGAATGAAACCAGAAAACTCGCAGCAGTTATGTTCACCGACATTGTCGGCTACACAGCTCTCATGTCACTAGATGAGCAGAAGGCTCTTTCGGTTCTCCAAAAAAACATGGATATTCAAAAGCCGCTGGTTGAAAAATTCAACGGTAAGTTTCTTAAGGAGATGGGTGATGGCACACTACTCTGTTTCCAGAGTGCTTTGGATGCAGTGCAATGCGCCCATGAAATTCAGCAATCTGTAAGCGATGATCCTGTTCTTAATCTTCGCATCGGTATTCATCTTGGCGATATCGTGTTTAAAGAGGGTGATATCTATGGAGACGGCGTTAATGTGGCTTCACGTATTGAACAACTGGCAGATTCCGGAGGAATATATATCTCCGATCAAATCTACAATGCCATAAGAAACAAACCGGGCATTAAAGCTGTTTTTGTTGGTGAAAAGATGTTGAAGAACATTAGTCATCCTGTAAAAATCTATACTCTTTTATCCGAACCTTTTCCCGAAAGGCGTAATGAATTCCTTGCGACCTCAATGGATAAAGTTAAGGGAAAGTCCATTGCTGTAATGCAATTTACTGACATGAGCCAGCAAAAAGACCAGGAATATTTTTGTGAAGGGATGGCTGAGGAGCTTATAAATGCTCTGGCTAAAGTTGCAAGATTGCAGGTTGCTTCAAGAACTTCAGCATTTCAATTTAAAGGAAAAGGTTATGATATTTGTGAAATTGGTAAAAAATTAAATGTTCAGTCTGTACTGGAAGGTAGTATTCGAAAAGCTGGAAACAAATTGCGAATTACTGCCCAGCTTGTTGATGTGACTGACGGTTACCATCTCTGGTCAGAGAAATATGATCGGGATATGGAGGACATTTTTGCCATTCAGGATGAGATATCTCTGGCTATTGTTGACAATCTGAAAATAAAACTGTTGAGAGATGAAAAAAATGAACTGGTTAAACGTTACACTGAAAATAAGGAGGCATATAATCTATATTTAAAAGGCAGATATTTCTGGAACAGGAGAAGTGAAGTTGGATTTAATAAGGCATTCGAGTTTTTCCAAAGTGCTATTAAAATTGATCCCCTCTACGCATTGCCATATATTGGCATTGCAGATACATATAATATATCCGGTCACTTTTGTTTTATGAATCCTGGCGAAGCATTTGAGAAAGCTAGAAAAGCTGTGAAGAAGGCTTTAGAAATTGATGCTTCCCTTGGCGAAGCACATTCGTCATTAGCATGGATTTATACTTACAATGACTGGAATTGGGAAAAAGCAGAGCAGGAATATAAAAACGCGATTGAACTCAATCCGGAATATGCAACAGCTCACGAATGGTATGCTTTGTTTCTTGCCGGAAGGGGGCGTATTGATGAAGCAATTACTGAAATTAATGAAGCCCTGGAATTAGACCCATTGTCTCCAATGATAAATGCAATATTCGGCTTAATTTTTATATTTTCACGAAGGTTTGAAGAAGCAATCGAACAATTCCGGAAAACTATTGAAATGAATCCAAATTTCACTTTTGCTTATATATGGCAGGGGATGGCATACTGGGGGATTGGAGATAATGATAAGGCTCTCGTTTCCCTTTTGAAATCTGAAACTCTTGTAAAGGATATGACATACAGTATTGGCTCATTGGGAATGGCTTATGCATTGGCTGGTCAAAAGCCTAAAGCGATTAAAACACTTGAAAGAATGGAAACATTGTCTGAAAATAAATACGTTTCGCCTTTGCATAAAGCTATCATATATATAGGTCTCATTAATAAAGATAAAGCTTTCGAATATATAGATAAGGCTTATATTGAGAGAGATTCTTTTCTGTTTTATCTAAAGACACTTCCAATGTTTGATACTCTTCGTTCGGATCCGAGATTTATTGAAGTATTGAAAAAAATGGAATAGGAAGAATGATTAGGAATCCATAAAAATGAAAGAACATAGGAAACTCGCCGCCATCATGTTCACCGACATTGTCGGGTATTCTGCTTTGATGTCTAAAGATGAAAAACAGGCCATGAGTATTCTTGAGATCAGATTCGCGATTTAAACAGTTGCTGATTAAAATGGGTCTTGAGAATCTGTTGACTAAAAAGGGGAAAGCATAATATTAGTAATGGCAAAAAAATTATAAATCTTTACATCGAGATGAACATAAATACACCCTTTTTGTTAATTGCAGCTGTTATTTTTATTATATTATTCTGTTCTGCACTAGTATCTGTAAAAGAAAGTGAGCCTAAAGCAGCTAAGCGTTTTTTCTTGTCATCTTTTATTTTACCCCTCCCTTTTCTGGTTTTTTCTTTTTTTGAATTCAGTTATAAATATGAAAGCGGAATAGCTATACTGGCAGTCATTCTCCTATTTGTCATTATTATCATCACCCCTTTTGGGCGAAACCGAAAATATATTCAAACTGTCCCGGTGAAAAAAATTGATGAACGCGATACAATGTTCTCACGTAATGAATTGAAAGCCGACACTGAACGGTATAATGAATATTATGGAAGAAATCCTGACAAAAAAACAATAGACGAAAAATGGCGTAAAAAACATGGATTACTTAATAGTAATGCTACACAATATCATCCTTATCATTTTGCCTCAGCAGAGGCAAGTTTAGAAACAGTGAAGGCTTTAAGAGATGCTGTTGATGGGGAAGTTGCAGATTTAACAATTGAAGCTTCCCCAACAGAAACAACAATCTATATAAAGAAATGGTCAAAAAAGCTTGGTGTAGCTGACTGTGGTATTTGTGAGTTAATGGATTATCATGTTTATTCCATGGGAGGAAGGGTAGAGAGGTATGGAAAAGAATTCACAAAAAAGCATAAATATGCTATTGCAGTCACAGTTGAGATGGATCACAAAATGTTGGCTACAGCACCTAACGGCCCGACTGTTATGGAATCAGCACAACAATATATGGAAGTTGGAAAGATTGCCGTTCAGATTGCAATGTTTATCAGAAATCTTGGATATGAAGCAAGAGCTCACATTGATGGAAATTATGAGATTGTCTGCCCACTGGTTGCTCGTGATGCTGGTTTGGGTGCTAATGACTCCACGTTGTGGACCAAGAGTAAGGATTGCTGTTGTTACTACTGATCTTCCATTGATAATCGACAAACCCCTGAACGACTATTCGATGATTGATTTTTGTATAAAATGTAAAAAATGTGCAGAAATCTGCCCTGGTGATGCTATCATGTTAGGTGATATGGAAGAGATTGATGGGATAAAAAGATGGCAGATAAATCAGGAAGCCTGTTTTACTATTTGGTGTATATTTGGTACAGATTGTGGACGATGTATGAGTGTATGCCCTTTCTCTCATCCCGACAACCTATTACACAATGTCGTAAGAGGAGGTATTAGGAATTCCTCTTTGTTTAGAAAGCTGGCTCTTAAGCTTGATGATGCTATTTACGGCAGAAAACCAGAACCAGCTAAATTACCGAAATGGATGAAACTTGTGTGGAAGAAAAAAATCTGACTCTAAATTTTAGTTAAAATCACTTTTGTCTGTTAATTATTGTTAAATAATGTGTTTTTGATTTGTATAAGTAAATACTTATCATTTTTTTTGCAAAAAAATTATAATTATGGATATAGTAGTTGAGAATTTCACAAAAAAGTTTGGCGCACAAAAAGCCGTTGATAATATCTCTTTTTCTGTTAGGACAGGAGAGGTATTAGGGTTTCTGGGACCTAATGGTGCCGGAAAGACAACCACTATGAAAGCAATAACAACTTTCCTGGCACCTACTGAAGGAAGTATATCAGTTGGGAACTTTTCAATTTTTGAAAATCCGGATGAGGTAAGGAAACTTATTGGGTATCTTCCTGACAATAATCCCTTATATGCTGATATGGGTGTTATTGATTATTTAAAGTTTGTTGCGGAGTTACAGAAAATAGACCGCAATATAATTAAAGATCGTATTCTTGAGATGATTGAAATTTGTGGACTGGAAGGGGAAAAGCATAAAAAGATCGGTGAACTTTCAAAAGGATATCAGCAACGTGTTGGCCTTGCACAGGCACTCATTCATGATCCTGAAGTACTGATACTGGATGAGCCTACCGCAGGTCTTGACCCAAACCAGATTGTTGAGATTAGAGAGCTTATCAGGAAAATCGGCCGCGAAAAGACTGTGATCCTGAGTTCCCATATACTCGCTGAGGTCGAAGCCACCTGCGACAGAATAATGATCATCAACAAAGGAAAAATTGTAGCCGATGGAACTTCAGCGAACCTTAGAAAACAGGCGCAAGGGAGAGAGATATTAAAAATATCCATCGAAGAGGGTGATGTTAAT
>JAIOTT010000222.1 GCA_021106655.1 Bacteroidales bacterium | reverse complement strand
CTTAAGTGGAGATATTTCATGGGATGAGGAAAGCTTTCTTATCCCTTTTTTTATGCAAAAAAATCTGTAACTTTACAATTCAAATCTAATTAGTATCACTAATACTAAAGATCAGAAATAAAATAAACATTATGAGTACAATAATAAATGTAACAGCCCGTCAAATCCTGGATTCAAGGGGCAATCCAACAATTGAAGTTGATGTTATGACAGATTCCGGGGTTATTGGTCGTGCAGCTGTTCCTTCAGGTGCATCAACAGGAATTCATGAGGCAATAGAACTCCGTGATGGAGATATGGGCGTGTATGGAGGAAAAGGAGTGTTAAATGCAGTTCAAAATATCAATAGTCTTTTGAACGAAGAACTGAATGGTTATTTCATCACTGATCAAAACAACATTGATAACCGTATGCTTGAGTTGGACGGAACACCAAATAAGTCAAATATTGGAGCTAATGCTATATTGGGTGTTTCTCTTGCTGTAGCTCATGCTGCCGCTATAGAGACCAACCAGGCGTTGTTTCGTTATATAGGAGGTGTAAATGCTAATACACTGCCTATTCCAATGATGAATATTATTAATGGAGGATCTCATGCTGACAATAGTATCGATTTCCAGGAATTTATGATAATGCCTGTTGGTGCTGATTCCTTTTCAAATGCTATTCGCATGGGTTCTGAAGTTTTTCATACTCTTAAATCAGTTCTTAAAGATAAAGGCTATTCAACAAGTGTTGGTGATGAAGGAGGTTTTGCACCCAATCTTAAATCAAATGAAGAAGCTATTATGCTTATATTGAAGGCAATAGAAAAAGCCGGGTATAAGCCTGGTAAGGATATTTACCTTGCACTTGATCCTGCCTCTTCCGAATATTATCTTCCGGAGGAGAATGTTTACCACCTTCATAAATCGAGTGGGGATAAGTTAACAGCTTCAGAAATGGTTGATTTCTGGAAAGAATGGGTGGATAAGTACCCGATAATTTCATTAGAGGACGGTATGGCTGAAGATGACTGGGATGGATGGGCATTGATGACAAGTGAACTGGGAGAGAAGATACAGATTGTAGGCGATGATATTTTTGTCACAAATGTTGAACGCCTTTCAAAAGGAATAGAGAATAAAGTTGGAAACTCCATCCTTATCAAGCTAAATCAAATTGGGACACTTACTGAAACAATTGATGCTGTTAATATGGCATATCGTAATGCCTACACTGCCATAATCAGTCATCGCTCCGGTGAAACAGAAGATACTTCTATTGCTGACCTGGCTGTTGCTTTAAATACCGGACAAATCAAAACCGGCTCCGCAAGCCGTTCTGAAAGGATTGCTAAATATAACCAACTGCTTCGTATTGAAGAAATGCTTGGCGATGCAGCACAGTATCCTGGTAACAGTTTTAAATACGCGAGATAATTTGTGCTTCGCACGTAACTTGCTTCGCGTAACTCAATAGTAATTTAATAGTTATTTCTTACAGAATTTTCCGGTACTGATAACATTCCCGTTGTTTCCAACAAGATTGTAAAAATAAATCCCTGATGGATATTTTTCCATAGAAATTTTTGTGATTTCCCTGGCATTAATTTCTTTACTTAGAAGGAGCTTGCCAACATTATTAAAAAGCTCTAACTGAGCATCTGATTCACCATCATAATCAAAATTAATGTAATTATCTGATGGATTCGGATAAATACTTATTAATGAGCTTGTTTGTCTATTGGCTATCGATTGAGCGGGTGAAGAATTTAGAAAAGTAACCTCTCCAACAGAATCGTTTGCAGCAAAATAATCAAACTCTACTAATATGTAGCCAGTAGCATTATCATTTGACCACCAGGAATAAGTATAGGAAATATCTTTTTCACCCGTGTAAAAAGTCCAGAACCCACCCATCTTAAACCAAATACTATCAGTAGATTCCTCAACAGTATAAAACCTTAATGCTTCAAAAGACCCAAGAGGTACTGTTATTGTTCCCCATGCATCTATATCTGTTGTAGTAATTACATCCATTTTGAGCTTTGCTGAATCAACACCAGGTATACCTGAAATAGGCATGAAGAATGAAAAAGAAGCATCACTGTCCTTATGATTTTGATATTGCACAGGGAATTCAGCAAGAATAAGTGGAGGTGTATAAATTACCGGCATCTCGATAGAGTCCAGAAATGTTCCATACATTCCAAGCATACTTAAGGCAGTAGTAGAGTTTTGTATGTACATATATACTGAATCTTCAGTTGAATACATAACCAGATTAGCGTTGGGGAAGAAAAAGCTATAAGGAGTCCAGTCAGGATTCATTGTAAGAAGTGTTTCAAGATCATCAACGGATAATGCTGAAAAATCCCATGTTTGATTAGCCCCTGCAAGCCCTGGGGTTACTGATGCATCAGGTGTATAATCGGTAGCCAGCTCGATTACTTTACCTGAGCCTATAATATCATCACTGTTTAGGCTGATCTGAGCATTCAAACTGAAAGCAAAGAAAAAAACTGCTAAAAAAGTAAATGTTTTCATAATTATTGAATTTGGTTAATAATAAACAAATGTACACAAATATTCTGTGGATGTCAATGTTTTTTATGTCAAAGAGTCAAAAAGGTCTAATAGTCGAAAAGAATGAACTGTGTTAGCAGGTTTACAAGTTCTATTTATTGAGCCATATAAGCTCACCATGATTAACTAAGATTATTCAATAATTTAATCATAGTGTCCTTAGTGCCTTCATTGTGTTCATAGTGGTTATTTTCTTCATTTTTTTCCAATATTCCATTGTTCCGGTATTCTATAACAATATTGGATTAAGACGGTTTTTTTATCAGTGTTGATCAGTCTAATCAGTCAAATCTGTGTTCTGTTTTTGGTAGTAATGATAGACTGTTGAAAAGTATTTCCAAAAAACATATTACCTTTTCTTAATAATTACGATAAACAAAAAAAACGATTCACAGAATTAAATTATTAACAAAAAATTATTATTATGACGAAAAAAATTACAACTTATTTTGTTTTCTTATGCCTGAGTGGCCTAATTTCAGTGGCAATTGGTCAAAATGACACAATTAAAAGTCTGCTTCTTTATGAAAGTTATCCAAATGCCAGGATAGATGGTGCTACTGTATATTTGAAGGATGCTTCATTTAACATAATTGCAACTACCACCACAGATACTGGTATGAATGTAAATTGTTCTTTTCCTGGCCTTTCTGCAGGGACATATTATGTAGGCGTTTCATATATAAATAAACCATGGGGATATAGCAATTCTACTGATGCAATGATGATCCAACAGCATTTTGTAGGCATTATTACTTTGACAGGTTTGCCTTTAATAGCTGCTGATGTTTGGTACCAAATTGGTGTTATTAACACAGATGATGCTTGGGCTGTTATGAGAAGATTCACTCATTCTATCCCTAACTTCCTTCCTTGGCGTCCTGATGATTGGGTTGTTAATATTGATTATCAGGTTGTGATTACTTCAGGTAATGAATTTCTGCCTATATATACAAGATGCTATGGTGATGTTAATTGATTCGAATTATTCTAAGGAATAGAAATGCAATTAATTTTTTTGTCATCTTATTTTTATTTTTTCGTTATCTTTACAGGTAAGT
>JAIOTT010000474.1 GCA_021106655.1 Bacteroidales bacterium | reverse complement strand
TATATTTATATACTCCATCAGGGAAAAGATATATTGATCTGGTTTCCGGCGTGGCTGTCAGTAATATTGGGCACAGGCATCCCAGTGTCATAACTGCTGTTACAGATCAAATGGAAAAATATATGCATCTGATGGTGTATGGTAAATACATTCAAACGCCTCAGGTAGAACTTGCGAAAATGCTATCAGATCACCTGCCTGATAATTTATCAAGCACATATTTTGTTAATTCAGGAAGCGAGGCAATTGAAGGTGCTTTAAAACTCTCTAAACGATATACTGGCAGAACAGAAATTATTTCTTTCAAAAATGCTTATCATGGTGGAACTCATGGTGCTTTGAGTGTAATGGGAAGTGAAAAACTGAAATATGCTTACAGGCCTTTATTACCTGATATCCGACAGTTAGAATTTAACGACATCATCGCTCTTAACCAAATCACAAAAAAAACTGCCTGTGTCGTAGTAGAACCAATACAAGCTGAAGCCGGAATTATTTTACCAGATCCGGAATTTCTTACTGTTCTGCGAAAAAAATGCACTGAAACAGGCACTCTCCTCATCTTTGATGAAATACAAATGGGATTTGGCCGAAGCGGTAAGTTATTTTGTTTTGAAAATTATAATGTAATACCTGATATTCTTTGCCTGGCAAAAGCTATGGGTGGAGGAATGCCAATTGGTGCATTTATTTCTTCCAAACAAATTATGTCTGTACTAACCAACAACCCGGCACTGGGGCATATTACAACTTTTGGTGGTCATCCTGTTTGCTGTGCCGCTGCTATTGCAAACTTTAAAGTTCTGATTGAGGACAATCTAATTGCTCAAGCAAATAGAAAAGGAAAATTATTTTATGATACACTGATACAACACCCTAATATTAAAGAAATTCGTATCAAAGGCCTTATGCTGGGAGTAAAATTAAAAAATGAAATTATCACTGCAAAGCTAATTAACGAATTATTTGATAATGGTATTATAGTTGATCAATTTCTCTTTTGTACAGACGCTTTTAGAATAGCCCCTCCTCTAACAATCTCCACTGGTCAAATTAAAGAGGCTTCTGAAATAATAATTAATTGTCTTGATAAACTTGATTTTTAGATTTTCATATTGTACTTTTGATCATTGAGACTCCACCGAAAAGTCATTTTCTTGCCACAAAGGCTCAAAGACACAAAATTATTCACGAAGATTAAAGCTCTGAATGTCTATGCTTTGTGAATCTTGGTGTCTTAGTGTTTTAGTGGTATTTTCTTAATTATTGAATTTAGGATCGGCATCATTATTCCTATTATTAAAACAAAATAAACTCAATCTTATGAAAAAAAGATCTATTCTTCTGGCAATTCTGGGTTCTGTTCTGATCCTTGCATTTGTTTTTACATTTTTTGGAAGAACAATTCAGCAAGAAAAACTGACATCTAAAAACAGGGCAATAACCAAATTATCTAAAGCAGACTTAGCATTTTTTCATGCAGGATATCAATATCTGAGGTTACGCGACCCGGCAACTGACAGAATCCCGGAAAACATAAAGTCTAAGGAGTTGGCATTTGCAAGAACCTTACCTTCAACTGATGAATATAACAGAAGTAACGATTATAAATTCTCTTCCTGGCCAAAAACCACCTGGCAATCGATAGGTCCTGATAATATAAGTGGCAGGTGTCTTACCGTAGGAATAGATGTAATGAATGAAGATATTATTCTTGCGGGAAGCGCATCAGGAGGGTTATGGCGTTCAACTGATGGTGGTCAGTCATGGGTAAAAACAACTCCACCTAACGTTGTTCAAAGTGTTTCCTGCCTTGTTCAGGACGTCAGGCCTGGAAAAACGAATACATGGTATTACGGGACAGGTGAATTAATTATCACAACCGACAGACAATTCAGTCTGTTATCAAGTAGCATGTGATATGGTAATGGTATCTTCAAATCAACAGACAATGGAGCGAGCTGGCAAGTCCTCACTTCAACTGAAGGAGGTTCAGCCGGTAACTTAAGCAGTATTTTTCAAGGGATATGGAATCTTGCAATTGATACAACTAATTATAGCCAAGACGTTGTGTGGGCAGCTTGTTATGGTGCAATTATGAAATCTACAGATGGTGGAAATACTTGGGAGAAATCTCTGGGGGATACTTTTATAAAGTCATTTTCAACATATGTCACTATAGCACCCGATGGTACTGTATATGCTTCATTAGGTACTTTCTCTACAAATACAAATGGCCTTATACCTACTGTTTATGGAGTATATCGATCCACTGACGGAATAAGCTGGCAAGAAATAACCCCTGCCGGTTTCCCCACTTATTACAGAACAATTAAACTTGCTCTTGCACCTTCAAATCCCGATGTCTTATATATACTTGCCGAAAACCCTGTACCTGACAACACTCCATCACTGGGTTTTACCAATTCTAATCATATGTTCTGGAAAGGAGCATATAATAATATCACATCAAGCTACAACTGGGAAGATCGCACAATAAATATTCCGGGAGCCGGAAAAGGAAATATTATGCCAAGTGCAATAGATCCATTACATGGTTATAATTCAATTGGAGGATACGCAATGACCATGAAAATACATCCTGATGATGAAGACATTGTTTTTCTTGGAGGCACAAATCTATTCAGAAATACTACCGGTTTTAGTGATTCAACATTCACTAAGGTCATGGGCGGTTATCCTTACGACGGAGATGCATCCAATCTGCATCCCGATCAGCACTGTATGGCTTTTTTGCCATCAAATAACATCGTTTTGTATGCAGCCAATGATGGAGGAGTGTATAGAGCTGATAGTTGCTTGAACGACACTGTTTTATGGGAACATACCTCTCATGGCTTAATTACTACACAGTTTTATAGCGTCGCAATTGATCATGCAGCTTCTGATGATGACTTTATTATTGGAGGAGTACAGGACAATGCTGTATATTATAAAAACTCAATATATCCATCAACAGATTGGGAAACAGCCCAGCCCGGAGATGGCTTTTCATGCGTAGTAGCTGACAATGTTGCTTTTGCAATTGGATCTGTATATACTGGAAATATATTTAGTTTCCTATTCGACAGTCAAATGAATATGTATAGTGATTTATACCAACGCCCTGATACTCTTGGTGATGCAGACTTTGACTTTTACACTTTCTTTGCCCTGGATCCTGTAAATAACACAACTTTTTATTTGCCGGCAAAAAATGTTATATGGAGGCAAGATGATATGGCTGCTTTAGCAAATGATTCATCATTACTGAATGTTGGATGGAACAAATTAAGCAATACTTTAGTGCCACCATTAACAGGTATTTCAGCAATATGTATAACAAAGTCACCTTCAAACAGATTATATTACGGAACCGATAATGGCAAACTCTATAAAATGGATAACGCCAATACCGGAAACCCCACTGCTGTTGAGATTACAGGTACAGATTTTCCTGCTAATGCATTCATTGGTTCCATTCAAACAGATCCAGTAAATGGTGACTTTTTGATTGTAGCGTTTTCGAATTATAATGTAAGAAGTGTCTTTTCTTCAGATGACGGAGGCAGTACATGGCAAGAGCAAAGTGGAAACCTTGAGGAAAATAATGATGGCTCAGGTTATGGCCCTTC
>JAIOTT010000142.1 GCA_021106655.1 Bacteroidales bacterium | reverse complement strand
TACTCGATTGATGAATGAAATCAGTAGGTAATATGCAATCTTATCATTTTCAAATCTTCAAATTATTATTATATTTGAAATCGTATAATTAAATAATTATCTAAATAAAATAATTGAAATGATGAAAAAAATTATCATTGGACTTCTTATTTTATGTTGTTTTAAGCCTATAATGGCGCAAGAAAAAGGAACAAGTGAACTTAGTTTAGGTTATGGATTAGCATCATCTACACAATTAATGTATGACATAAGTGATATATTTATTATTGTTCTTACGTTAGGAACTGCTGAATTCGAAAACGAAAAATCCACAGAAGCTATACATTTGGGATATAAATACTCCATTGGCGAGCGTTTTTCACTTGGTGCAGTTTTCGCTTATGAACAAATTACCAATGATTTAAAATCAGGTAAAGATTTAATAGGAAAATCTATTAATACGTTTTATACTATTGCAATAGAATCAGATATACGATATGTTTCAAAAGAATATTTTCAGATGTATTCCGGTTTAGGACTGGGATATACGGCAGGTATGCAAGATTTCACTTCCAGTGATCCAAGTGTATCCGATTCCGACGACAATGTCCATCTTTTTAATTTTCAAGTAACTGCCCTGGGTGTTAGAGCTGGTAAGTCCTTTGGAGGCTTTGCCGAAATAGGTTTAGGGTATAAAGGTATTTTCAATTTTGGAATATCATATCAATTTTAATACAATTCCAAGAACGCATCGCCAAATAAATTAATTGTTGTCAATCTGGAGATTAACATTTATTTAGAGCGCAGATGCAATCTACGCTCAGCAAGGGTGAAAACAAATTTCAGTTAACATTTATCAGTAATCAGAAAAAGAAAAAATAAATAGGCATTCGAATGTTCCGATTATTCAAAGAGTTATCCAATCTTATCAACAATTATAACATCCACAGCTCTTTTGTATTACTTTAGTATGTTGATTAGGATAGAATTATCATTATGATACAGTCCCATCGTACGAGATTCTTCATTGTTTTTCTGTCAATTTCTCTCATATTTTCTTCATGTGGAAGTGATAAGGGAACTTCCGGTGCAGGGGATGAGCCAAAGCCCGAAGTTCTAAGTAATATTATTGAAAAGGGAGAAATTGTTGCCACAATGGGGAGTAATTCAATAGACTATTTTATATACAAAGGCAGGCCTTTGGGTTATCAGCTTGAGATGATGGAGCTGTTTGCAAAACATCTTGGAGTAAACCTGGAAGTTCATGTGACTAATGATCTGTCGAAGAATTTTCAATGCCTGAAAAGTGGCAGGTGTGATGTAATAGCATTAGATCTTACTGTTACAAGGCAGAGAAGCAAAGTGGTTGATTTTGCAGAACCTCACGGACAAACAAGGCAAGTATTAGTACAGCGTAAGCCTGATAAATGGTGGACTTTGAGTTCTTATGAGATTGAAAAACAACTGATCAGGAGTCCTCTTTTCCTGGCAGGAAAGACTATTCATGTTCAGAGTAATACTGCATATGTAAAACGACTAAGAAATTTACAGGAAGAAATCGGAGATACGATCTATATTATCGAAGATAGGGAAAATGAAGAAGAAAGTTTAATAGCCATGGTAGCAACAGGTGAAATTGAATATACTGTGTGCGATGAGCAGCTTGCTCTGGTTAATAAAACCTATTATAAAAATCTGGATGTTAGCACTCCTGTGAGCTTTCATCAGAACCTTGCGTGGGCAGTCAGAAAAGGAGCCGATAGTTTAAAAACAAAAATTTCTGAATGGATGTTGCAATTCAGGAAAACACGATCATATGCATTTTTGTATAATAAGTACTTTAAAAATCCACGATCGGTTAATATAGTTCAAAGTGAGTATTATTCAAAAAATGGCGGGAAAATCTCCTATTATGATGAGATAATAAAAAAGCTTAGCGAACAGAATGAAATGGACTGGCGATTAATGGCATCGCTAATATACCAGGAATCAAAATTTCATCCTGAAGTAGTATCCTGGGCAGGAGCCTTTGGTCTCATGCAATTAATGCCGGCAACAGCAAAAGATTATGGTGTCGACAGCCTCTCCTCCGTTGAAGATCAGATTGAGGCCGGGATTAAACATATTAAATTAATAGACAAACAATTACCTGAAGAAATAACAGCTAAAGAAGAAAGAATCAAGTTTATTTTGGCCTCATATAATGTCGGTATTGGCCATGTTCTCGATGCACGACGTTTAGCAGAAAAATATGATAAAGACCCCAATATTTGGAGTGATAATGTAGATTATTTTATTTTGAATAAGTCAAACTCAAAATACTATACTGATAAGGTGGTTTATTATGGTTATTGCCGCGGAAGAGAGCCATATAACTTTGTTATAGAGATACTCGATCGTTATGAACATTATAAGAATGTGATAAAGAACTAGTCCTTATTTTGTTTCGTTCCGTATCTCCTCTAAGTAAGCATCAGTAATATTTTGACCCATTCCCTTTGCTTTTAATGCGTCATTAAGTGCATTATTAAATTCACCAAGCTTTTTATATGCTGCTGATCTGTTAAAATATGCACCTCCCATTTCAGGATTGATTTGAAGAGCCTTTGTATTAGCCTGCACTGCTTCCTGGAACTTGCCAAGCCGGTAATTAGCAATTCCTTTGTAAAAATAGTTGTCTGAGTTATTAACAGAATTTGCAATTACGTATTCATATTCCTTTATTGATTTTTCGTATTCTCCGGTCTGAAGATATGCATAGGCTCTGTTGGAGTATATCAGGATATTGCCGGGTTCAATCTGTTCAGCTTTATCAAATTCTGGGATTGCCTTAATATACTGCTTCATTTTGATGTATGTAACACCTTTGTTGACGTAGGTTTCAACTTTAGTTGAATCCAGTTCGGCAGATTTGGAATAATCTTTAAGAGCAAGCTCGAAGTTACCCATCAAACCGTGTAAATTTCCCCTGTTACTAAATATTAAGGGCTCAGTAGGATTGATTTCTATATATCTGTTAAAATCAAGCAGTGCTTTATCATACTCCTGTGTTACCCTTGCATAATAATTACCCCTGTTCTTAAAAGCAGTATCAACATTGGGATATTTTTTTATCACATCAGAAAACAATGTGAGGGTGTTCCGCCAGATTTTAGTACGTTCGAATGTTGCGTAACTTACGACACTTCCATAAATGAGGAGGATCGCAATAGCAGGAATTTTAAATTTATTCAATTGCCCTTTTCCCGAATGGAAATATTTGCTGTAAAGCATAGCAACTAAATAAAATAAACCAATATATGGGATATACGAATATCTGTCAGCCATAATAGTCTTACCAACAGTAACAAAGTGTAAAACAAGCGCAATGGCCGAAAAATAGTACAGAAT
>JAIOTT010000381.1 GCA_021106655.1 Bacteroidales bacterium | reverse complement strand
GGTTATGGCTATAAAAAGGCCAAGGATATGGCAGGTCAACCTGATCCATTAAATCATCATTTACCTTCACTTTATAAAGAGCATAAAAAATGCTTAATAAATGATCACAATGAGCAGGAAAAAAAGAAACTTCCTTACAGAGAAAAAGTTAAAAAATTATCAAGTAGGGTAGCAGCGCTGGAGAAGATTATTGAAAATAATATAAACGAAGTCATTCCGGCTATTCAAAAACAAATCAATAGTATCAGAGAAGATATTGCAGATATCAGGAAAAACCCGGAAAAATACCTTGACAAAAAGGTTGAAAAGACAAGTTTTTATATCGGTGTATTTATTTTATTTTTTTTAAGCCTGTATCTTTTCGTTTTTTACAGCTCCGCTTCTTATTCCGGATTTTTTAGAGTATTTGAACCTGGAGTCAACCTGAGAGAAGCAATGCTTGATGCAAATACTTTTTATAATGCCTGGAATGATGGCCCAGGTGAATTTATGTTTATTTTGCTTATGCCATTTGTTTTCTTCGCAATGGGATACCTTATTCATAAGTTCACAGAAACTCATAACGTAACCAACTATCTGAAAATAATTCTTTTATTGGCTCTCACTTTTGTATTTGATGGATTTCTTGCATATAAAATTGCTGAGGGACTATACAGTGTAAATCAGACATTAAATTCGGAAGAGTACACCGTATATAAAGCTTTTAACGAAGTAAATTTTTGGGTGGTAATATTTGCAGGATTTGTCGCCTATATTGTCTGGGGACTTGTATTTGATTTTGTAATAAAAGCTTACCAGAAGTTAGACAAACTTGCAACATTGACCAAAGTGAAGAATGAAACAATTCTTGAGAAAGAACAACTAGTTGAAAAGGTTTACAAAAATATCCACAGCAAACAACAGCTAATTGATAATTGTCGAATAAAAATTGCTGATAATGAGAGATTAATAAATAACTATATAATTGATTTTGACAACATTGTTCACGTCCACCATCAATTTATGACAGGTTATATAAAAGGTATGATAGAATTAAACAAATCCAGGGAATTGATTAATGAAGCATCTCTTACAGCTAATTATTGTTTGGAAACTGAAAAATATGAAATCACAAAAAACTAATCATCATGAAAACCATTTATTATTTAATTATAGCAATTTGCATTCTTGGGGGATGTCAACCTTCGGCCGATACACCCAATGAAAAATCTAAATCACAACCATCCGGAAATCTATTGAATATTAGTATCTTAATAGATCTATCCGATAGAATTAAACAAAATAAAGAGAAGGATAAGGAATTAATTAAATCGGCAGCTGAGTTATTTAATCATCACATTGAGAGTAAGAATATTTACTTTATACGTGACAAAATGAAAGTGCTATTTTATCCGGAACCCACTAATGAACGGATTAATACTCTTGCTGAATCTTTGAATATAGAACTTAATCCAGATAATAGAGAGGAACTAAAAGAACAATGGCATAACTTGAGTAGTACATACACTGAAAATATTGATTTATTATACAAATACGCAAAGGAAGAAGGTGAAAAGAATGGCTATCCCGGATCTGATATATGGCGATTTTTTACAAACAAAGTATCAGATTATTGTATTGAAAAAGATCCTGAGTACCGTAACATACTTATAATCTTCACAGATGGGTATATGTACCACAAAAACTCATACATGCAACAGCAAAACAGAACTTCATATCTTACTGCACCATTTATCAGCAAGTCAGGTTTTAGGAATAATACCAACTGGGAAAAGAAATTTGAGGAAGGAGACTATGGTTTTATTTCAAAAAGAGATGATCTGAATGATCTGGAAATTATTGTGCTTGAAATAGCTCCTTCTCAAAAACACAGAAATGATGATGAAATAATAAAAAGGTATTGGGGAAAGTGGTTTGAGGAAATGAATGTAAAAAGATTTAAACTTTATACCACTGACTTGCCCAGCAATACAAAGCAATTGGTGAAGTTATTTATCAGCAATTAATCTCATACTGTAAAGCCATGAATTTTGCATATAACAATTACAAAGTTGATTCATTTGTTAAACCAGTAAATACTTTAAGTAAGCTATATCCCAAGATGGATTGTACACTTTACTCCGGAATATTCAGGTGAGCTGTTAAAGATAATCTCCATAACTTAGCTCAACATCTCGCGAAGGGTTACAGAAAGACCAGGCTTTGCTTCTATAGTTGATGTGGTGTTGCTCATTTTTTATATTCTAATGTTTGTTGAACCAATTCTTCATCATCAGAACTAATTGGTTTTAAATCATTTTGTATATTTAATAAGGAAAAAGCTGCTCTCCATCCACTCATTTCTTCTGAATCTAATCCAAACATTTCAATAGAATATTTTGCTTTTTCCTCATTGTTTTTTATCTGGATTAAAATTCTATCATTATTGTCAGTCCAATCGTAATAATCATCTGGGTCATCAAAATATGGATGAACAATAAGAAAATTACACCTACTATAAAAACGATGTTCAGGTAGTTCAATAGTAGGTTTTGTTCCTTTTACGATTAGATCATTGCAATAGCCACAAGATAATACAAGATTATGAAGAGTAAATGTAAACTGGGGTTGTCGGTAATTAGCGTTTGGTGCAATATGTTCAATTTGTTTGCCTTTGCTTCCTTTAAATGGCAATCCACAATGAGCACAACATTCTTGATTGTAGGTTAATTGAGTTTTGATCTTAGCTTTTATATCTAAAACATCAGGATTATTCCATTTCCGGTTCCATGGTTTTAAATTTACCAGGCGCCTGTATTCAGAAATAGTAAGATTTAATACAAAAGGTACTTGATGAATCATATTTTGTCAATGTATAATCTAGCTTTTCTAAGTATCTGGTTAAGTGGGTCCTCTTGATTGAGTTTGACTTTCTCAAGTCGTTCAAAAATTTCTTGCATAGTTTTTTTATTCTGTGACTTTACAGAAATCATATGTAGTAATTCTCTAAGTTCAAATCCCATATAGTAATTTCTAGTAGTTCTAACTGAAAAAATTCTATACAATACATCTTCAGCAGACCAACCATATGTATTAGGCTTTATCAAATTGGCAATAATCTTGTTTTCTTCTTTTTCTCTGTTAAGAGAAACAACCGAAGATGACTTCTTCTCTAAATCTGAAACTATAAAATGGGAGTGGGTAGCCAGTATGAAATGACAACTGGGATACTTTAAAAACACATTTTTCAGGAATGTAATATAACGCATTTGCCAATTAGGATGTAAGCTAATCTCAGGCTCATCAATCAAAATTAGACTATCTTGTTTAATACTTGCGAATATCCCAATAAGTGATATAAGTAAATGATATTCACCTGAACTCATTTCATCAATTGAAATATTTGATTTTTTCTTTCTTATTTTTATACCATCAAGATATACAATATCCAAATTCTCCAGATGGCTTATCATTTCTATATCTTTTTCGGGAATTGTAGTATCAAATAAATCTATAGAAATAATTTTGGCATCAGAGTTGTTCTGTCTTTGTAGTTTTTTATCTTGATTAGAAATTGAGTTTAAATAATCTACTATCTTCTGGGTAGCTTCATCATCATCTTTGAAATTATTATTGTAATATGGAATACTCCATGATGGATTTTCTTGTTTTCTCTTAGTGTATATAAATTTTTCATCCCACCATTCCTCAAAGTATTTTCTAAAATTCTCCTTTGTTAATGATCCGGAAAAAAAAAGTTTATTTATCCTAGTAATATAGTCAACTTTAAAGCTCTCTTCAAACTCAAGAAATTCTAATAACTCCTTTAGATCATGAATGAATTCTGTTGAAGTAGATGCAGCATTAAAAACATCTCGTATAGTTCTTCGTATTGAGGTCTTAGTACTTGTCGTACTACGTGTGCTTCTAACTCCCAAGTATTGATAGAAATCACTAGGATT
>JAIOTT010000057.1 GCA_021106655.1 Bacteroidales bacterium | reverse complement strand
GGCAATTATCTTCCATTTTGATATTATCTTGTTCCATTGCTGATACTACTGATAATCTATGCTGTTTACAAGTCAGGTAAATTTAAAAGAGAAATTGTTTTCGGACTTGGGTTTTATCTGATAAATATTCTGCTTGTGATACAGATCATTCCGGTAGGAAGGGCAATAGTGGCAGAGAGATATACATATGTTCCCTATATTGGACTTTTCTTTATAATCGGACAATTTTTAGTGATGGCTGTGGATAAAAAATTCAGTTTTGCTTCAAAGATCAAAACACCATTAATTGCTGTCCTGATCATTTATGCTCTTATTTTCACTGTAGTTTCATGGAATAGAAATAATGTCTGGCAAAACTCCACCACATTATTGAATGATATAATCAAAAAATATCCTGACAGAGGATTTGCTTATTATGCACGGGCAAATATTAAACTGAACAAACAAGATCCTCAGGGAGCATTTGCAGATTACAACAAAGCCATTGAACTGGATCCTGTCTTGCCAAATGCCTATCACAGCCGTGCCTTATTGCAATTCCAACTCAATAAAGACCCCATTGCTTCAATGAATGATTATAACAAGTCCATTGAGCTAAATCCTGAGTTTATCACTGCTTACAACGACAGGGGCTCGCTTAAATACCGCATGAAGGATTTTCAGGGAGCCCTGGAAGATTATAATATGGCCATTGATAAAAAACCTGAGTATTACCTGGCAATCAAGAACTGCGGACTGGCAAAATATAAATTAAATGATTACGAAGGAGCTATACAAAATTTTAACCGAACCCTTGAAATAAAAGCTGACTACGCAGAGGTTTACTATTTCCGGGGCTATGCAAAACTTGACTCCGGAGATAAAGAAGGTGCATGTTCAGACTGGAAGCAAGCCCTGGAGATGGGATACACGGGGGCCAGGCAAAAGATTGAGGAAAGCTGTAAGTAAAAAATCAATATTTAATGATGGTTTCAAAAGTTAAGAATAAAAGCCAAAAAGCAAGTATAAAACTCAGCTCCTCCGCAAAGAAGCTTCAGCGCTCGCGGAAAGCACAAAATCCAAATAAAAAGGATAATAGAAAATATTATTACTTAGCTGGGATATTAATCCTTACAACTATATTGTTTTCAGGAATAACTTCAAATGAATTTACTAATTGGGATGATGATGGATATATAATAAATAATACACTCATAAAAGATCTTTCTCCAACAGGTATCATGGATATTTTTTCCTCCTATGTGTTATCTAATTATCATCCTCTAACTGTATTATTATTTGCACTTGAATTAAAGGTGTTTGGACTCGATCCTTTCGGTTTTCACTCTGTTAGTTTAGTTTTACATTTGATAAATGTAGTACTTGTATTCTTCCTTTTTCAATTATTGGGATTCAGGAAAAAAATAATTATTCCTGTATGCTTGCTTTTTGCCATTCATCCCATGCACGTAGAATCAATTGCATGGATAGCAGAACAGAAGGACCTTCTTTATGCATTGTTTTTCATTGCATCCTTGATCTCCTATTTAGTATGGATCAAGAGAGATAAAAAACCCAAATGGCTTATTCTTTCGATTGTCTTTTTTGCTTTATCCCTCTTGAGTAAATCCATGGCAGTAACACTTCCATTAATACTCATATTATTTGACTGGTACCTTGATAGACTTAGATCGAAAAAGGAAGTCCTGGAAAAGCTTCCATACTTTGTTCTTTCTATACTGTTCGGTATTATAGCTATTATTTCCCAATCAGAAGGAAATGCTATGGATATTACTCGGAATGTTTCAATTATTGACAGAATCTTCTTGACTTGCTATGGTGTAATTTTCTATTTATACAAACTTGTTCTCCCTCTGAATTTGTCGGCTATCCATTACTATCCGACTAAAACCGGCAATTTCCTTCCATTTTATTATTACCTGATGCCGATTGTCATTCTCGCTATTATCTATCTAATCTATAAAACTAAATCAAACAAAAAGATCATTTTGTTCGGTACATTGTTTTTCCTTGGAAGTATCTCTGTAGTCCTTCAAATAATACCGGTTGGAGATGCAATAGTCGGAGAAAGGTACACTTACCTACCATATCTGGGCTTATTTCTGATCGTTTCATTCTATTATACTAAACTTATAGAGGTTAAAAAGAGATCTATTAAAAGAATTAGACAATGGATTTATACCCTGTCATTAGCCTATTTATGCTTTCTATGCATATCAACATTTCAAAGGATAAAGGTTTGGGAAGACGGGATCAGCTTGTTCACTGACGTTATACAAAAAGATCCTGATAATTACTCGGCCTATGTAGTACTTGCAAACTCATATGCAGCTAAAAATAAGTACCCTGAAGCAATTAAAAATTTTGATAAAGCTATCGACCTGAATGATCAGTATATTGATACATACATGTACAGGGGTATGATCAAAATGCTATCTGGTAAACTTAAGGAGGCCATTGAGGATTATAACTATGTTATTGGAAAAAATCCTGATAATTCCAAGGCATATACTAATAGAGGGATAATCTATACAAAGCTAGGGGATTATAAAAATGCATTAGCCGACCTCAATAAAGCATTATCCTTAGACCCGCAAGATATATTTTGTTTAAACCAACGCTCACAGATATACTATAATCAAAATCGCATTGATGATTCCTTTGCCGATCTGGATAAAGCAATCTCAATTGACTCCTCCCATTCAGACGCATATTCAAATAGAGGCTTTTTAAATATGCAAACCGGCAAATATACTGAAGCTTTAAGTGATCTTTCCAAAGCCGCCCTTCTGGATCCAAATAACAGTGATATTTATGTTAACCTTGGATATGCAAGACTCATGATGGATGATTTTCTTGGAGCAATCAAGGAATTTGACAAAGCTATTGAAGCAAATCCTTACAATTTTACAGCCTACAGCAACCGAGGTATTGCAAAATCAAGACTGAACCTTAAAACCGAAGCATGCAACGACTGGAGGAAGGCCGCTAATATGGGACATCAGAAATCCATGGAAATGCTGAATCGTTATTGCCAGTAAAATTAATTACGAATTACGATGAATTAGCTTTTCATCTTTGATTTCATGGTTTTCTGAATGCTACCAATTATTTTCAATATAATATCAATCTCACCCATTAGATTCTTTTTCGTTTCTTTATCGATATAACCAGTGTCAGCGAGTAGCCGTAACCAATAATGGGTTTCCCTGGCTTCTTTATATGCAATTGTAATTTTTGCAAAAAAGTCTTTTTCGCTTTGGCCTTCTATTGCCTCTTCAACGTTTTCTCCTATTGATGTTCCACAGCGTAAAATCTGTTTTGACAATACATACTCTTTATTTTCTTTTACCATTAACTGGTATAGCTTTACAATCTTTAATGCAAAACTGTAACTCTTTTTCTGTATAATATTATCTTCTTTCATAACCCTTAGTATGAATTATTCAAAATAAGTAACCTGAAATACATATTTTTCTCTAAAATTCGTAATCCGTAATTCGTAATCCGTAATTATTCTTCAATAATTCGTAATTCGTAATCCGTAATCCGTAATTATTTCATAATTTTATCCGCAACAATTATTTAGTGATATTTAGTGTTTTAGAGATTTAGTGACGAAAAAGAAAACCAGCCACAAAAACACTAAAGCACAAAATCCCACAAAAAAGATAAAAATTATGAAAGGTGATATATTAATAATAAACGAAAACCACAAAAAAGCAGCAAAGCAGTCGGTTGAAATAATGCTTGAAGACATTAAGGCATCAGAAGGTAAATATATGATCACGGTTGCAGGAGAATCGGGAGCAGGTAAATCTGAGATAGCTGCTTCTATTGCTGAAGGCACATACACAACAAGCCTTAACAACATTGATACACACATCTTTATAGATCTGAATTATATTTATACACTTGAGGCATGAAATGAGAGAAACAGGAAAAAACAAGATGAGTAAAAAAGGAGTTTGAGAATTATGGATAATTCAAAGATAGCTATTTTTAGAAATATAGAGATTAGAAAGACCATACATAAAAATGAGTGGTGGTTCGTAATTAATGATATTATTACTGCATTAACTGACTCAAAAGATCCTGCACAGTATTTTAAGCGAATGAAAACAAGGGATGAGGAGTTAAAACTACTCACGGAAAAAGGAGGGGTACAATTTGTACCACCCCTTAAATTAGAGTTTGAAACACCCGGCGGTAAACAAAGAATGTATTGCTGGAACACAGAAGGCGTTTTCAGGCTAATTCAATCTATTCCCTCTCCAAAAGCAGAACCTTTTAAAAGATGGTTGGCAAAAGTAGGATATGAGAGAGTGCAGGAAATTGAAGACCCCGAACTTGCAACCAAACGAACAAGAGCATTGTATCAGGCAAAAGGATACAGTGCCGATTGGATTGAAAAACGAATGCGTGGTATTGCAATCCGTGAAGAACTAACTGATGAATGGAAAAACAGAGGTGTTAAAGAACAGATAGAATATTCAATACTAACAGCAGAAATAAGCAAGGCAACGTTTGGAATAACGCCAGGCGAATACAAAGAGTTGAAAAACTTAAAAAGAGAGAATTTAAGAGATCATATGACAGACCTTGAACTGATATTCTCTATGCTTGGCGAAAGAGCTACGACGGAAATAACTCAAACAAATGATTCGCAAGGCTTCAGCAAGTTAAAACAAGATTCTAAAGAGGGTGGAGAAATTGCAGGAGATGCAAAAAAAGCACTTGAAAGAAAGACAGGTAAAAAAGTAAGTACAAATAAAAATTATCTTGATGCACCTGAAAACAAAAAAAGAATAGAATAGCTATAAACAATAATTATAAAAAGAACCTCAAATATCGATGATGATATTATAATTGCAGTTGAAAATAAAAAACAGGATTATGAAAGGTGACATCTTAATAATAAACGAAAACCACAAAAAAGCAGCAAAGCAGTCGGTTGAAATAATGCTTGAAGACATTAAGGCATCAGAAGGTAAATATATGAT
>JAIOTT010000243.1 GCA_021106655.1 Bacteroidales bacterium | reverse complement strand
TAGTATTATTCAGGAATAAATGTTGGTAATGCAAGCCTGCATTAAGTGTTAAAGCGTCCGTTATTTTGTACTTCCACTGAGCGTATGGTTGCAAGAGGTATGTTGTTCCGTTATAATCTGTAAGTATATCAAATTTTCCCTTATTATCATTAAAAACACTATCGGTCAGGCTAAAATTCATAGTATTAAATATCACTCCAGTTTTTATACTATGCTGTGAAGATAATTTCTTATTAATAAAAAAAGACGTAAAGATCTTTCTCTCAGTGAAATTATTCCGGTACCATGGAAGTATCTCAAAAATATCAGGTACTATAGAATCGATTTGGGTTGTAAAATTATGCATTGATCCTGAAATAATAAATTTTGTATAGGTAGTGGGATTAATTAAGTACATATGCGTCAAACCCACTACGGCCATATCCGAACCATTAATAAGGTCAAAACCTTCGCCCATATAAAAATTGGTACCTTCTTTTGTAGTATCCTTATCGCTTTCAAGCATAGAAATATCACTAATTCCACCAATACCAAAGAGGCTGAAACTTCCAAGTTTTGTTTTGGGAAAATTAATTTTTAGTGCAATATCCTGATATTTGGGGATTGCTGTTCCTGTTCCAAAATCTACTCCAAGTGCATCGAATGCCTCAAGAGTAGAATAGCGGTAATTAATAATGTAAGAGGCATCATTTTTACGGGATATTGGCCCTTCTGCTCCTATCTCGAAACCATTAAAACCTACCTGGCCTAAAAATTCATGATTTTCATTATTACCATTTCTCATTTTTATGTCAAATACACCAGATAGTGCATTGCCATATTCAGCAGGGAATGCAGCTGTCATAAAATCTGAATTATCCAATAAGTTATTGTTCAGAATACTGACCGGTCCTCCTGTAGTTCCTAAGGCACCATAATGATTAGGGTTTGGAATATCAACACCTTCCAGCCTCCACAATAAACCAGTTGGGGAATTTCCTCTAATAATTATATCATTCCTGTCGTCAGATACACCTCTTACTCCTGCATAATTCGCAGCCATCCTTGCAACATCATTCCTTGATCCTGCATATCTTTTTGTTTCTTCAACAGTAAATCCACGGGTACTGACGGTTGTCATTCTGTTGATCGGTGCCGATTTATCCCTTGATCCTGAAATTACAGCTTCCTTTCCAACATAAATTTTTTCTTCCAGTTCAATATTAAAGATCAGTTCTTTAGCTGAGGCTAGATCCAGATTATTTAATATCACATCTGAGTAACCAAGATATGAAACCTTTATCCCAACTCTTCCGATAGGGACATTTTCGATTTTAAATTTACCGTCAATATCAGTAGTTGATCCTCGTAACGGATCACTATCAAGCAAAACAACATTAGCTCCAATCAAGCAAACTCTTGTGTTTTTGTCAATTACTTTTCCTCGAATAGTTTGTGTAAGGTTTTGGGAAGAAAGGTTGGTAATTAGAAAACATAGACTTAAGAAAGTTAAAAAAAACTTATTGAAACTAAGAATGGTTTTCATGAGAACTTGTAGCTGAAACTTACAACTTAATGTTTTTTTATTATTATTTCTGGCGTAGATATGGTATTGCTCTTATTTAGAGCTCTGTCCTTAATATAGGCATCAAAACGAATTGTGTCAAAATCAGAAAAATAATTATTAATAAATAGCTCAATTTCTATTTTGCCTTTGCAGGACTTACTTTCACCGGATGGATTTATGATAGGTATGCGTGCATCAAAATATATTGTATCAAATTCCTGCGTCTCATTATTAAAAAATGTAAGAATAACTTCTTCAAATTCGCCATTTTGTTTTTCAAAATATTTGATAAAGAGATTGACATCATATGGGGGGTTTGTATTCCAGCCATAAAGTCCAATATCTCCATCACCATCAGTAAAAGAAAATTCTAAAATCCCTTTCTCATCAATATCCTGAGAATTTCTAAGTTTTGTAAAACTTTCAAACTCAATATGGGGAATATCCGGAAAATCTTCTGGTTTAGAACAAGAAAAAGCAATCAGGCTTATGCCCAAAATAAAAATTAAGCCTATTTTTGGTAGAAACTTCATTTATTGGTTAAAGGGTATAAAAAATAAACTACATGTATTAACTTCTTAATTCTACTATTTATATTGCCACAAAGACTCTAAGTCACAAAGATACACTAAAATTTTCTATTATTTTTATTTTGTGAATCTTCGTGTTTTTGTGTCTTAGTAGCGAAATATTTTTTCAATGTTTGATTTCAAGAATAAAATATTCAACCTAACATCTGCTGCTGATTTTAACGAGCTGGCATTAGAAATATTTCAATATCAGTACAAGACTAACAGCCTCTATAAAGATTTTGTTGACATGTTTAACATTGATATTTACAATCTTGAACATTACTCAAAAATACCATTTCTACCTGTAGATTTCTTCAAAACTCATGAAATCACCACAGGGCACAGAAAAACAGAACAAATCTTCCTGAGTAGCGGAACTGGAAAATCAGTTCAAAGCAAACATTATGTTACAGATGTGAATTTATATGTAAATAGTTTTAGAAAAGCTTTTGAATATTTTTACGGTGACATAAAACAATATTCAATTTTTGCTCTTTTGCCCTCATACCTTGAAAAAGAAGGGTCTTCATTAATATTTATGATAAATGACCTTATTAAACAAAGTAAGAATAGTGGTGGATTTTACCTTAATAATACCTCCGAGTTGATCGACGCAATAAACAAACATGTTACAAATGAACAAAAACTAATATTGTTTGGTGTTTCATATGCTTTGCTTGATCTGTCTGAGAAATATACACTCAACATTCCCAATCTTATTGTTATGGAAACCGGTGGAATGAAAGGAAGGAGAAAAGAGATCATCCGCGAAGAACTGCACTCAGTTTTATGCAATAGTTTCGGAGTTGATACTATACATTCTGAATATGGTATGACAGAATTGCTTTCACAATCATATTCTAAAGCTAATGGCAATTTTCATACTCCGCTATGGATGAAAGTTTTGATTCGTGATATAAATGATCCTGTTACAATTGTAAATCACGGCCACAGCGGTGGTATAAATGTGATCGATCTTGCAAATTACAATTCATGTTCATTTATTGCTACACAGGATCTGGGGAAATTGAACGAAGATGGTTCTTTCTCTGTTTTGGGAAGGTTCGATTATAGTGACATAAGGGGATGTAACCTATTAATTACCTAAAATTCAAATTTCTTTTTTTTACTACTAAGGATGCACAAAGTTGCACTAATGAAAAGAGTTTTTCTTCGTGTATCCTTCGTGAAATCCTTTGTGTTGCTTTGTGGTTAAGAATTTATTAAAGGTTGTATAAGTTCTTTATTATCATTCAAAGGCGAGTTTACCAGCTTTGATACCCTGTATGTCTTCATCAACTCAGAAGGATATGGCTTCAGGAGTTCAAGATGTTTCTGTTTATCAAACTCATCCAGCCAAAGTCTCTCATGTTCTGGCTGTAAGATCACAGGCATTCGGTGATGAATGTCCTTTATAAGATCATTTGCTGAGGTTGTGATGATCGTAAAAGATTGCGTTTCTCTGCCTTCAGCGTCTTTCCATGTATCCCAGAGGCCTGCCATGGCAAATAATGAATTATCCTTTTTAAGAATACGATATGGAACTTTTTCTTCTTTCTTCCCTGCAACTGCTCCTGCTCCTGCAACTTTTTCTTCTTTCTTCCATTCATAAAACCCATCACTTAATACCAGACATCTTTTTCGGCGAAAAGAATTTTTAAATGATGGTTTTTCAATAATGCTTTCAGCCCTTGCATTGATCATTTTGTTTCCAATAGAAAAATCTTTTGCCCAGAATGGTATCAATCCCCAACGATAAAAACTGAGCTTTTCAGGTGATGCATTAGAGATTACAGAAAGTTTTTGAGAAGGCGCGCAGTTATACCGTGGAATATATGCATCTGTGTCGATGAATACTCCAAAACGGTTTTCTACATCGTCTCTTCTTGCTGTAAAACTAAACCTTCCACACATTTTTAAAAAAGTTACGAGTTGCGGGTTTCGTGTTACGGGTTCAAAACTCGCAACCCGAAACAGATAATATTTATTATTACTATAGCCAAAAAATCCCTAACTTAGCTGAAACAAAAATACTGAATAATTATGAAAAAGTTTGCTGTAGTTCTAGCCGGATGTGGTGTTTATGCTGGTGCTGAAATCCATGAAGCTGTTTTAACTCTCCTTGCAATTAAAAAACAAGGTGCTGATTATATAATGTTTGCTCCGGATATACCCCAACATCATGTAATAAATCATACCAACGGCAAAGAAATGTCGGAAAACAGGAATGTTTTGGTCGAATCTGCCAGGATTGCGCGGGGAAATATTCAGGATTTGAAAACTTATAATGCAGAAGATTTTGATGCATTGGTCT
>JAIOTT010000133.1 GCA_021106655.1 Bacteroidales bacterium | reverse complement strand
TCATAGTGATGCGCTTAATTCTTTTGGAAACCTTTTATCCACATACCCGGATATTACTATTAATACAGCTGTTTACAATCTAAATACAATAGCTGCCGGAAACAGCGTTGATGCAATTTTTAATATCACAGTTGATCCTTTGTCTTCAATTGATACTGTGGTAGATCTGGATTATACTGTTAATGCATTACCTTATAGTGATCAAAAAACATTTTATCCTAGTATAGGACTTATTGTTGAGGATTGGGAAAGCGGTGGCTTTAATACCTTCAACTGGAGCTCTTCCTCCAATGCTCCATGGACTATAGATAATATAAATCAATACGAAGGATTGTATTGTGTAAGATCAGGAGCTATAGGAAACAGCTCATCTTCAGTACTGGAATTAACTGCACAGGTATTGTCTAACGACAGCATCTCATTCTTCAGAAAAGTATCTTCAGAAAGTGGGTATGATTATTTGAAGTTTTATATTGATACTAATCTTCAAGGGCAGTGGGCAGGAGAACAAGCCTGGATAAGGTTTAGTTATCCGGTAAGCTTAGGGTTACACACTTTTAAGTGGGAATATTCTAAGGACTATACCACAATAGGAGGTGATGATTGCGCGTGGGTGGATTTTATTGATTTTCCTCCTATTAATATACCTTCACTTGATGCAGGAGTGTGTAAAATATATGACCTCCCTGGCCAATCTGCATTCCATGATATCAGAGTTGACATAAAAAACTTTGGGCTTGATTCCCTGACATCAGCTACAATTGATTGGGAAGTTGATGGAGTTTCAGGCAGCAGCTATTATTGGACAGGCAATTTACCAAAAGATGGAATTGATGGCCCTGTAACTCTTGGGAATTATAATTTTACAAATGGCTGGCATAACATCAGGGCATGGACAACAATTCCAAATGGAGGTATTGATGGATTTAATTTTAACGATACACTTGAGATAGATGCCTATTTTATTTCTCCTATAAGTACCTTCCCTTACTGTGAAAGTTTTGAGAATGGCCCGGGTGTTTGGCAGCAACCTATCAACGATGATTTTGACTGGACACGCAATAGTGGATCTACCCAGTCGGGAAGTACAGGTCCTTCCGGCGCCTATGATGGCACATATTATATGTATACTGAATCTTCCAATCCACGGGTTGATGGTGATGAAGCCTTTTTTGATGCAGAGTTTAATTTTAGTTCTCTTAGTAGTCCTGAACTTACATTTCATTATCACATGTATGGAAATGGTATGGGTACTTTATATGTGGATGTTTTTGATTCTGTCTGGCACATGGGTGTGTGGAGTCTGTCAGGTAATCAAGGTAATACCTGGTTTCAGGCAGTAGTAAACCTGTCAGCTTATGCAAATAAAGCAAATATTGCTATCCGTTTAAGAGGAGAAGTTGGCAGTGGTTCGGGTAGTACATATAGAAGTGATATGGCAATTGATCTTGTTTGTGTTCATGAACTTGTTCCGATTTATTGTATTCCTTATTCAGGATGTACAAACGGTGATGGTATAGAGGATTTCGTGCTGAATACCATAATACATATGGGATCCGGATGTAGCCCGGGAGGATATGGAGACTTTACAAATATGCAAACAAACCTTATTCCCGGAGGCACCTATAGTATGTCAGTTTCTTCGAATTATGCTAACCAATATGTTTCCCTCTGGATAGATATGGATGCTAATTACAATTTTGATAATAGTGAAAGACTTATTTCTGATTTTCAATTACCAACAGCAGGTCCTTTGTATACTGATAATCTCATTATTCCTGCAAGCGCAGCTCCCGGCCTTTATAGGATGCGTGTAAGAGCCAGATGGGATGCAACCAGCATTAACCCGTGCGATACTTTTACTTATGGTGAGACACATGATTATATGGTAAATATAATTCCGGATACTACCCTGATCGTTAACGCTTATCCCGATACTTCTATTTGTGTTGGCGATTCTGTAACTCTTTTTGTTGGTATTACAGGTGTAGGTGCTCCGTTTACATATCTTTGGAATGATGGTAATACCTCATCTTCAATAGTTGTGAGTCCAAACAATACCACGTTCTATACTGTAACGGTGACTGATGCATTTTTAAATACAGCAAGCGATAATGTCCATATTATCGTATATCAATTGCCTCAGATATTATTCCAACCAAATAATGCATATGCTAATATGAATGGAAATGCACAATTCAGTGTATTTGTTAGTTCAGGATTTACATATCAATGGCAGGTTAAGACAAATGCAGGCATGAATTGGACTGACCTTTTGAATAATACAATTTACTCAGGAGTTAATACAGATACTCTTAATTTAGCTAATTGTCAGATGAGTATGAATGGTTATTTTTACAGATGTCGTATCGTTAATGCACATTCATGCTATACGGTTTCTGATGTAAGCGAATTATCCGTGATTCCGGTTCCTACCATAACTACTGAAGCTGTATCATATACAGGATGTATGGGTAACATTGTTGTTCCTGTTACAGCTACTAACTTCAATAATGTTGCTTCGATTTCTCTAACAATGGATTATGATACAACACATCTTATTTGGACTGGTTATCAGAATTTGCACCCTGCTTTGGCAGGAGGAACATTAATTGTGAATGCATCTGGCGGAAAAATAATTATAACATGGTTTGACCTTATTAACGTGAGTTTTGGTGATAATACCATACTGGAACTTATTTTTACTTCTGTTGGAGGTACAAGTACTCTTAACTGGGATATTCTTACACCTGGAGCTTGTCAATATTCTGACATTAGTGCTTATGTTTTCCCTTCATTATTTATCGATGGCGTAATTAATACTTTTAGTTGTTCAAGTATAGCAGGAGATTTTACATATCTTAACCAGGACAGTACACCATTGACTAATACTCAACTTTATGCTTACAACGTTTCCGGATATGTTCAGGATTCAACAATAAGTGGTCCGTCTGGTGATTATAACTTTCCATATTTGCCGCTTGGATCTTATTCAATCATGGCAAATATTAACAAAGTATGGGGTGGAGTTAATGCTAGTGATGCATTAATGATAATGATGCATTTTGCAGGAATGATAAACCTGAGTGGCTTAAATCTTGATGTTGCTGATGTTGATGTTTCAGGCTATGTGAATACCTTGGATGCATTGATGTGTGCCCAAAGGTTTGTTGGTATGATCAATTCATTTCCATCCGGCGACTGGGCTCATGATATCGATACTATGCTTATTAATGGAACTGCTCCTGTTATCTATAATTTTAACGGACTTTGTTTTGGCGATGTTAACAGTAATTACTTGCCACCAACAATTAAAGCAGAACCTCTACTCAGTCTGGAAACTAATGGTATTCTGGAAGTTATGAGTAATGAGGATATCGTAATTCCATTGAGCGTTAATAAAGATATGGATATTAATGCAATATCACTTATTTTGAATTACCCTACTCAATTATTTAAGTTTAAAAAGCTTGAACTTATGGCTAAGCATGGTGTTCTTCAATATAAGGAGATCAATGGAGAAATCAGGATTTCATGGTATTCAACTAATAGTTTGGAAATAAAGGAATCCGAGGCGCTTTTGTATCTGTCTCTTTCTCCTGTAACTTTTGATTATTCAAAATTGAATAAATCCATATTTACAATTCAAGGGATTAGTGAACTTGCTGATAAAAATGCAAAAACAATTCCTTTAGCTAAATTGGTAATGCCAGAGCTAGTATCGGTTTCTGAATTAAAAGGGGGATTTTATCTGGGGCAGAACTATCCTAATCCTTACAATGATTATACTGAAATTGAATACACTCTTGTTGAGAGTGGGAAAGTGAACCTTGAAGTATTTAATACACTTGGAGAAAAAGTAGATGTCATAATTAATGATAAAATGCAGAATGCAGGTCCTTATAAAGCAAAATTTAATGCATCAAAGTTTCCACCGGGAATCTACTACTACAGGATGAATGTTGAATCCGAATCAGGTAGTGCAACTAAAACGAGAATTATGATAATTGTTTCAGGAAAATAACTTAAGACACTTTAAGTACTCTAAGCTGAATAATTCATAAATTGTGATAATATTATGGTTTTCTTTGTGTTACTTCGTGATGTACTTTGAGTTACTT
>JAIOTT010000263.1 GCA_021106655.1 Bacteroidales bacterium | reverse complement strand
AAAATTAAAGGAAAAATATCGTCAAAGTCGAATGATAAAATTGAACTGGAATTCAAGGATTTTGACATTTCAAATCTCGACTTGCTTTTACAAACCGACGATATCGATATTGATGGATTCCTTAATGGTAAAGCTACATTAATCGATATTTATAATTCTCCCAATTTTATTTCAGATCTTAAAGTTAAAGATCTTCATTTTAATAATGACAAACTAGGTGATGCATTTATCAAATCTTCGTGGAATGATGCTGAACAATCACTTTATATAAATACAGAAGTCATTTACAAAGGGAATTATGGAGAAAATAAAACTTTGCTTATTAATGGATATTATTTCCCTGTTGATGAAAGTAAAAATTTTGACTTAGGTATTGCGATTAATAATTTCAAATTAAAGACTATTTCTGACTTATTTTCAAGTTTTAGCTCAAAGGTTGGAGGTATGGCTACAGGAAGTGTTAAGTTGAAAGGTACAAAAAATGAACCGGAACTTTCAGGGCACATTAAATTGTTAAGGACTTCCCTTAAAGTAGACTATCTCAATACTACCTATTCATTAAGTGATGAAATACAGATAAACAATGATAATTTTACGTTTAAAAACCTAACGATTTATGATTCGCTCGGAAATACTGCTATAGTCGATGGTAAGATTTTTCATGATCATTTTAAAGATTTCTCGCTTGATATTAATATTAAAACAGAAAAATTATCTTGCCTTAATACTTCATTTTATCAAAATGATGATTTTTATGGGAGTGTCTTTTTTACAGGAGAAGTAGATATCACCGGATTATTTAATGATGTCAATATTGATATTACAGGAAAAACTGAAAAAAGTACCAAATTTAATATTCCCTTAAGTTCTACATCAGAAGTAAGTGCTAATAACTATATAACATTTATTAATCATAGTGATACAGTATTTCAGGTACAGGATCAAGGCCCTAAAGTTTTGAATTTGAATTTGAATATTAATTTAAAAGCAACTTCTGATGCAGGAGTTGAGATTATCATGCCGGCTCAAACGGGTAATATTAAAGCTAATGGTGATGGCTTTATCAAGCTGGAGGTAAACCCTGAAGGTGATTTAAATATTTATGGGGATTATATTATTTCCAAAGGATCATATTTGTTTACAATCCAAAATGTCATAAACAAACATTTTACTATACGACGTGGTGGAATAATTAAATGGAGTGGTAATCCTTATGATGCTGACATTAACCTTAGAGGTGTTTATAGTATCAGGGCACCTTTAAGCGGATTAATGCTTGCATCAGATTCTTCAGGAGTGTACAATCAAAGAATACCGGTTGACTGTATTTTAGATCTAAAGGGTAAACTGTTCAATCCTGAAATTAAATTTTCTATTGAGTTACCTGATAGTGATTATGAAACTCAACAGCTAGTTTATAGTCAGATTGATACAAACAATCAGGCTCAGATGAGTGAACAAATGATTTTTTTATTGGTGCTTAATCAGTTTAAGCCTGTGAGTGGAAATGAAGTTACAATGTATTCAGGTGTTGGTGCGACATCCTTCGATATTCTCACAAGCCAGCTTAGCAACTGGCTGTCACAAATATCAGATGATTTTGATATAGGAGTTAATTATCGTCCGGGCAATGATATTACAAGTGAGGAGATTGAAGTTGCACTCTCTACACAACTATTTAACAACAGGGTATCTATTGACGGTAATTTTGGTGTTGCGGGCACTGATGAAACAGAGAAAGCAAGTAATATTGTTGGAGATGTGAATGTTGAGGTTAAAATTACTGAAGACGGAAGATTTCGTGTTAAAGCCTTTAATAAAACCAATAATGTGAATTCAATAGAATATAACGCTCCTTATACTCAGGGTGTAGGTGTATTTTACAGGAAGGAGTTTGATAACCTGGGTGATCTTTTCAGGCGGAAGAAGAGTAAGTAATTACAAATGACTAAAATGAGCTAAAATGACTAGAATTAATTTTAGTCATTCGAAATTTTAGCTCATTTTAGTCATTTTCTTTAATCAATTTTCAAAGTGTGTCCCATCTTATCCTGCTTGGTTTTGAGATACGTTAGGTTATATTGGTTAGGTTTTATTATGATAGGGATATTCTCAACTATCTGCAGTCCATATCCGGTTAAGCCAATCCTCTTTTTCGGATTATTTGTAATAAGCTTAAGTTTTTTTACGCCCAGATCCCGTAGTATTTGTGCACCGATACCGTAATCTCTCTCATCATCTTTAAAACCAAGTTTGAGATTGGCTTCAATGGTGTCGAAGCCGAGTTCCTGCAAATGGTAAGCTTTCAGTTTATTCAATAGACCAATCCCTCTGCCTTCCTGATTCATGTATAGAACAATTCCCTTTCCGGCCTTTTCGACCATTTTCATTGATTCATCTAACTGGGGTCCGCAATCGCATTTGCATGATCCGAAGATATCTCCTGTTACACATGAGGAATGCACCCTGACTAAGATAGATTCATCAGCTTCCCATGAACCTTTCACGAGGGCCAGGTGAAGCATTTCGTTTGTGACTTGCCTGTAAGCATATAGTTTGAAGTGACCCAGCTTTGTCGGGAAATCTAAAATTTCTTCAATAACAACGAGACTTTCATTCTTAATTCTGTAAGCGATCAGGTCTCTGATGGATATGATTTTGAGATTGAATTTGTCTGCGATTTGGAAAAGATCCGTGAGTCTTGCCATTGATCCGTCTTCATTCATTATTTCAACCAGAACTCCCATTGGTTTCAGTCCTGCAAGCCTGGAAAGGTCAATAGCGGCTTCTGTGTGTCCTGCACGGCGGATAACACCACTTTTTTTCGCTTTAAGCGGGAAAATATGCCCCGGGCGTCCCAGATCACCGGGTTTAGTGTTAGGGTCGGCCAGAGCTTTGACTGTTTTAGCTCTGTCGTGAGCAGAAATACCTGTTGTACAACCATGACCCAGTAAATCAACAGATACTGTAAACTGAGTTTCATGACTGGAAGTATTTCTTGAAACCATCAGATCGAGATTTAATTCTTCACAACGTTCTTCAGTAAGTGAAGCACATATTAATCCTCTTCCATGTGTTGCCATAAAATTGACAATCTCCGGGCTAATTGTTTCAGCAGCTGTGATAAAGTCACCTTCATTCTCACGCTCTTCATCATCAACGACAATAATAACTTTACCTGCTTTTATTTCTTCTATGGCTTCCTCTATAGTATTTAACTTGCGCTGCATCTTATAAGAATTTTATATATTTTTGGCAAAATTACTATAATTTTATTTCTTTGTTAACATAGACAACTAAATAATTATTCCTTTTGTCTTTTATTTATAGTATTGGGTAATGAGTATCAAGTATTGAGTACAAAACAAACAAAAAACCACAAGCATGAAATATATCCTTATATTAATTCTAGTTCTATTTAGCCTGAACCTCAACTCACAGATCACTATTAATGCCGGCGATATGCCTAATGTTGGTGATACTATCAGGAAAAGCATAACGACAAATGGAGCGGGATATAACTTTTCCCAGACAGGAAACGATTTTGTTTGGGATTACCCTTCTTTGTCATCCATGAGCCAGGCAGTTGACTCATTTATCAGTGTTGGTTCTACTCCATTTATTTATCAGGTTGCTTTTAATAATCCTTTTGATCCTGATCATCGTGCAACTATTGCTTTGCCTACAGAGGACTTTAATTTTATCCCTGGTTTTGAGTTGACAGATATAATAGATTATTATAAAGAAACAAGCTCTAAATATGTAAGGGTAGGAACGGGTATTACCATAATAGGTATTCCTGTTGCAATGAAGTATGACATTCCTGAGTTACTTTATAATTTCCCCTTAACTATGGGTAATGTTGATTCCACAACATCAATCTTCAGTATGGCTATACCTTCAATGGGTTTTTATAGTACAACAAAAAAACGTGTAAATACAGTTGATGGATGGGGCATGTTAACTACTCCTTTCGGGACTCATCCTGTGATTAGGGTAAAATCCATCATTCATCAAAATGATAGTATTTATGTTGATTCCCTTGGTATTGGTGTACCTGTCAACAGGACAATTATCGAATATAACTGGCTGGGCAATAATTTTGGAATACCATTACTTCAGGTTGTAGAAGAGGGTCCTGTCACTACAATCAGATATCTTGATGTAGTTTACATCCCTCCATTTGATTTAAGTCTTGGACTTCCACAAGTGATTTGTGAGGGAGATAGTACTGTTATCAAAGCGAATGTCAGCGGAGGTTGTCCGCCATATAACTTTTTGTGGAATACCGGTAGTACAATAGATTCAATCATAGTAAGTCCTGCCTCAACAACTTCTTTTACAGTTACTGTTAATGATGCTTGTGGTGATACTTTAACTGCCAATGTAATGGTAATTGTCAGCTCATCTCCAAATATAGATCTTGGAAATGATACTACCATCAATTTTGGTGACACATTAGAGCTTGATGCAGGCGGAGGATTGTTATACACCTACCTCTGGTCTGATGGATCAATAGGACAGACATTAATGGTTGATACTGCAGGAACATATTGGGTAGAAGTAACCAATTTTAATGGATGTACAGCAAGTGATACAATTAATGTTTCTATTGGTGTACCACCTGCAAATAATATTAGTGGAACAATAACTTATGATAATGCTTTTGCAACAGCCCTTGCCGGAGTAAAAGTTTATTTGCTTGACAATGCACAGCAAAAGATCGACAGTGTTAATACGGATATTAGTGGTAATTACATCTTTCAGAATATTTTGCAGTGAAAATATTCCATCAAGGTTCAAAGTACTAATCCCTGGGGAGGGGTGAATGCTACAGATGCACTTTGTACTATAGTGTAGTGTACAGGATAATATACACTAAATGGTATAGGAGTAAACGTAGAGGCGGTGGTGTATATGAATTAGATATAGT
>JAIOTT010000396.1 GCA_021106655.1 Bacteroidales bacterium | reverse complement strand
GGCTATTAAACAACTCTTTCCAATAATTTCTTTAAGTGGGAGTAATAAAGAAAAGATAAATACTCTTAAATCATTATTATCATCATCTAAAAATGGCATGGAGGGTGTTGAAGAAATAGAGCTGATTTTCAATCATCTTCAAGATCTTTCTTTTGATACCGAAGTTGATCTTGACCTGAGCCTTGCCAGAGGTCTGGATTATTACACAGGAGCAATAATTGAAGTCGTTACCAAGGAGGTTCAAATAGGTAGTATTTGTGGTGGTGGGAGATATGATGATCTTACCGGAATATTTGGATTGCCTGATGTGTCGGGTGTAGGGATATCATTTGGTGCCGACAGGATCTATGATGTGTTGAAAGAATTAAATCTTTTTGATGAGAATATATTGACATCTACCAGGATTTTGTTTGTGAATTTCGGAGATGAGGAAGAAAAATATTGCCTTAAGCTACTTGGAAAAGTTCGTGAGATGGGTATAAATGCAGAGATTTTTCCTGAAGCCCAAAAAATGAAGAAACAAATGATATACGCCAATAATAAGAATATACCATTTGTTGTATTGATTGGTGCAGACGAAAGGAAGAGTGGTTTACTAAGCCTGAAGAATATGCAAAGCGGTGAACAGAAAAAGATCACATTCGATGATATGATCATTGAAATATCAAAATAAAAAACATAATAAAAAATTAGAAAGGAAATACGAAATGACATTGGTAGTAAAGGGTTATGGATTAACAATTGAGGATGTAGTAAATGTTGCACGCAACAACGAAAAAGTAGAACTTCATCCTGATTCTTTAGAGAAGATCAAGATATGCCGGGCCATGCTGGAAAATAAGATTAAGGCCGGTGAAATAATGTATGGTGTAAATACCGGGATTGGTGAGTTTTCGGAAGTTGTATTGAATGATGAGCAGGTTAAAGATTTCCAGAAATATCTGATATATAACCATGCTGCAGGTATTGGCGATGCTATGCCTATTGATTATGTTAGAGGAGCAATGCTAGGTAGAATTAATGTGCATGCACATGGAAATTCCGGTTGTCGTCCGGAAATTACACTAACACTTGTTGACATGCTAAATAAAGGTGTTACACCCTGGGTTTGCAGAAAAGGATCCGTTGGTGCAAGTGGTGATCTTGCTCCAATGTCGCAGATAGCACTCCTGTTGATGGGAGAAGGTAAAGCATATTTTCAGGGTAAATTATACGAAGGAAAAGAGGCGATGGAAAAGGGAGGAATCCCTATACCTGGCTTAGAGGCTCGTGATGGATTGTCAACTATTAATGGTTCCAATGTCCTGACTGCAATGAGCGCATTATTTCTTTATGATGCAAACAACTGGCTAAAACAGGCAGAAATAGGCGCAGCTATGTCACTTGAAGCTTTAAAGGCCAATATGAAACCATATACTGCAAAGCTTCATGAAGTAAGAGGATTCGCAGGTGCAATTCGTTCTGCACTTGCTATACAAAAGCTTATTAAAGGAGGCGACCTGGTTGAAAACAAAATCAAATGCAAAGTTCAGGATGCATATTCAATGAGATCAACTCCACAAGTTATTGGTACTGCCCACGATGCTCTTGCATTTGCCAGATCACAGGTTGAAATTGAACTGAATGGTGTTGGCGATAATCCAATTTTCTTTCCTGAAGAAAACCTAACACTTTCAGGTGCAAATTTCCAGGGTTCACCGGTATCATTACCTATGGATATGGCCGGAGTGGCAATTACAATGATCAGTGTGCTTTCCGAGAGAAGAATGAACCGTCTTAATAATCCTGCTCTGAGTGTTGGATTACCGGCATTTCTGACCAAAGGTGCAGGTATGTTCTCAGGATTGATGCTCAGTCAATATACTGCCGATATGCAAATAGTTGAACAAAGAATACTCTCTGCCCCGGCTTCAATTCAGTCGATCCCTGCTGCCGCCGATCAGGAAGATTTTGTTTCTATGGGTATGAACACTGCAATAAAAAACTTCCAGATACTTGATAACGCATACGGAGTTCTTGGAATTGAGATAATGGCCGCTGCACAAGCCCTTGATTTCCGTGAATATAAATTTGGCAAAGGTGTAACCAAAGCAAAAGAAGTCGTCAGACGACATGTGGATTTCCTCGATATTGACCGCCCTCTATATGACGATCATAATAAAATGAAAGACCTTGTTCAGTCATGTGAGATTCTCGAAGAGGTTGAGAAGACAGTAGGTAGTCTGCAGTCCACGTAGGCAGTAATTGAAAACTGGAAACTGATGACTGAAGACTGGAGACTGGCTACTGCTCCTCTGCTTGATATTGAACTAAAAATTTCCCAACAAGCATTGCTATAAGAATGGTCAGATAAAGTTGCCCTACAACGCTAAAAAATATTGATATTGATCTTGCCAGATCAGTAATGGGAGTAATGTCACCATAACCCAAAGTTGTTATAGTTACAAAGCTATAATAAATTGCATCAGAGAAATGCATTTCCCCCGAAGTGGAAACGTTAAAAGCACCGTTCTGAAAAATATCAACTAGCATAACAAATATCGCTCCTACAAAACCTAGTAATAAATAGCCGTTAATAGATTCTAATATAACATTTGTTGAAACTTTTTTACTTTTCGCCACCTGAACTATTAACATTACTACAATAAAAATTACGAATAAAATATTCCAGGCCTGGGAAATAACTTGAATGATACTTTGGTCTGATTTTTCAGGAATCCATTTCAAAATAATACTGATAATAGCAATAGTTATTAATTTTTTTCTATGAGTCTTAATGGTAAAAACCATCAGGAACAGAAGTGCTGAAATAAATACATCATATAAAATTCTTATAAAAGAATAATTATTGAATACCGGAATTATAAAAATCAAAATTATCAGGCTTATTAACAGAAACAGATTATTTCTTGAGAGGTCATTATCTTTTTTTAGCATGCCAATGTTTTTTATTTATTAGCTTTTCGGAGTAATCTCAACATAGTAAAATTAATCCTTCAATTTATGACGACAAAGCAAAAGTAATTAAAAGTGTGTTAAGTGTTATAAATTTCATATTTTTGAACTCGTTGGCAGGAGTTTTCAGACACGCCCAAGTCAGGAACATTAATCATTAATTAATAATAAAAAATACATGCGCAATAAAGGGATTGCATTTAAACTTATAACATCAATATTACTTAGCGTTATTTTCATATTTTTCATATTGATTTATTATAATTATACTAAATCAAAAAAAATAGTTGAGAATAATATTGAATTAAGTATTGATAAAATTGCTGAATCAGCTATCGACAGTATAGAATTCAAATTAAAATCTGTTGAGGAAACAACAAGAATTTTTAGCTTTATGATGTTCGACAGGATTGTCCCTATCGACATTTCCAAAAGATTTGCACAAGCCGTGGCGGAATCCAATCCAATGATCTATGGAAATGAAATTGCTTTTGAACCATACTCCTATTACAAGGACTCACTCTATTTTGGTATTGGTTATTCAGAAAAAACCGGAGAACCATTTTTTTACCACGACTACCATGAGAAAGATTGGTATAAAAAAATAATTCAATCAAAAAAGGCATTCTGGACAGATCCCTTTATCAATGCAGCAACAAACGAGCTTGTATGTTCATTTTGTATGCCAATATTTAAAATAGACGGAGATACATTTGAGGTTACCGGTGCAATGAAATCCAATGTACCAATATCCTGGCTTGATAATGTAATATCAAAGATTGAAGTATATGAAAGCGGTTTTGCTACATTAATTTCAAAAAACGGAACATTCATCTCGCATCCAAAAAAAGAATATATTAATAATGAAAGCTTAAATAGCCTGGCTGACAAATTGAATATGCCCGGCTTAAAAAGATTATACAACCTCAAAAAAACCGGAGAGAGAGGACATCTAGAATTTAAGGACATTAATACAGGCAAAAAGGGTATTCTTGTTTATGCACCTGTAGCAGAAAATAACTGGACGATTGCTATACTTTTTCTGGAAAAGGAATATTATGGAGAACTGAATGTTCTGCATCGAAATCTGATAATAATTGTGATTTTGGGCGCAATAATATTATTTCTTTTAATTTCATTTATCTCAAATAAGATAACTAAACCCCTGAAAGAGCTTTCAATAATTACGAAAGGTATTGGAGCCGGAAATTTTAATGTCAAATTACCCATGATCAAATCCCATGATGAAGTAGGACAGCTTAATCATTCCCTCCAGCTTATGCAAAATGAACTAAAAAGCTATATTGACAATCTGAAAAATGTAACCATTGCCAAGGAGAAAATTGAAAGCGATGTTAGGATTGCCGGAGAGATACAACAGAGTTTAATACCAAAGATCTTTCTCGAATACCCGAATAAATACGGACTTGACGTCTATGGTATACTTAAACCAGCAAAAGATATTAGTGGAGATCTGTTTGATTTCTTTTTTATTGATGATCATTTTTATTTTGCTATTGGAGATGTTGCAGGCAAAGGTGTACCAGCATCACAATTTATGGCTATTACAAGAACTCTTCTGAGGGCAAATAGTAAAAAACTCATTAGCCCTGATGTGATTGTCAGCGAAATTAATAATGAATTATGCCAGGGTAATGAACAGGAGATATTTGTTACTTTCTTTTTAGGAATCATGGAACTGGAAAGTGGGAAAATTCAATATTGTAATGCAGGGCATAATTATCCATATATCATTAGAAGTGATTCCTCTGTTGAAACAATAAATAAGAAGCATGGATTGCCATTGGGTTTATTTAAAGAGAAAGAATATAAATATGATAAACTTAGCTTAAATACCGGAGAGTCATTTATCCTTTATACTGATGGCATTACCGAAGCTGAAAATAAAAACAAGGAGCTTTTTGATGATAAGAGATTAAAAGATACATTACACTTAAGAAAATTCTCATCTTCAAAAGTGCTCACAAATACTATTATTTCGCGGGTTGAAGAATTTGTCGATGATGCAGAACAATCAGATGATCTGACTATTTTAGTAATATCCAGAAGGGACTAATCAGAGTCTGTCTTACTTATCAAAATAATCATCCGGAGAAAAGTTGCTATTCCTGAACATTTGAAAGCTAACAGAAATATAGAATACATTTACATCAAAATCTTTAAATGGTTTTGTTACCTGTCCATCAATAACTTCTTCAAAGTCTTTGTTAAAGAAATTTGTCAGATAGTATTTAAATGTAATGGTAGTGCCATAAGGAAAGTGTATCCCGCCAAATACGGCAGAGTTCCATAAATGTACCCTATCGCTGAACCAGACATTAAATTTATCTTCTTTGCTCTCATTTATGAATGTTTTTTCTTTGTAATTAAAAGGCATTTCCAGCTCATAACCCCCAAAAACAAACATTTTGTTGAGGTTTCCAAGCTTAATCCCTATGGGAATGCCGGCATTATAGGTTCTGTATTTCTTTTTTATTTTATATTCTGAGTTTTCATATATAAATCCAACATTACGTATATTTATTCCGCTATATATTCCAAATCGGTCAGAAAAATCGAAATTTACCAGGTTTTGAAAATTAAATGCAGGAGAAAACCTCATAACGTTGCCTTTTTCGTTTCCGGCCATATTTAGATCAGCAAATGAAAATATCATTTCCCCGCTTGACGTTGAGTAAACTTTTGTATTCTGAGCATTAACATTAATGCTGAAAGCCAGAATGATTACAATAATTAATAAATAAGTTCTTTTCATAGAATTGATTGGTTTTGAAATAATTAATTTCTGTTTTTGAGATTAATCCGGGCTTACAAAAAAACGGATAACCCAATAGTCCACTGGAAATATCGTAAACTACTGAAGTCACCTTCTTTATAAGAAGCTTGATTATATCTTCCGGAAGTGATCACACCACTATTAGCATTTTTGGCGAAGGGTACAAAAAATCCAATTTCCGGAGCAAGCCCAAAATGCCAGCTATCATCATAAACTGATAATACTCCCATCTGTGATTCTTTATTAACATATAGTGCCCCAAATCCCAAACCTACAAATGGTTGAACAATATCACCGGGGAAAAAATAATAATGGACATTAGCGTATATTGGCAAAACATAGAAATAATTATATAATACTCCCGTTATGGCACCATTATCAAAATTATAAGTGGCTCTGTCGGTTTTCTCATAAAATCCATTCCATCCAGTATATCCACCAACTGATATATTATCATTCAGAAATCGGCGATATTCTATATTAAATCCCCGGTAACTTGATTCATTAATAAAATCAGTAAAATCCCCAGTTGGAAACCCCATAACATATTTCATGTTCAGTAAACCGGCACGTGTTAGTTTGACCCTCTTAAAATATTTCTTATCAATCGATTCCTGAGAAAAGGAAACTGTAGTAAATAATGCGATAAGTATAATGAAGATTGATATTCTTTTCATGATTGCAATGTTTAAATAATGACTGACTAATTTTGATTATTATCTCCCCAGGTAAGGTGATTGAGTATAAGCCTCATCAATTAAGGTATTTAACCTGTTTTGATCATAACTTGCTTTATTGGACAATATTCCATTGATCACTGCCTGCCAGACAAACTCCAGTTTTGGAACTTCATCAGGATCAGCATTTTCAATTTCTTCATCAGTATGACTGCCCATCCAATCTTTATAATCGCGTAATGATTGTCCATCAATCATCTCGACTAATACAGTTCCTGTATTATAAGAGTAATACATATAATCCCACGGGTACCAGCCGGGATAATAACCACCACCCCAACCTGGGTAATATGGATAATAATAAGAATAATATCCATAATAGTAGGGATCCCACCACCATATTGGGTAATCATAGCCACCGGATTTTTCAAAAAATGCTGCAAACAGATTAACAGCAAAATCAGCATCAACAAGTGAATCAACATAAATATAACCCAAAGCCTCAAACTTTTCCTTTACTTTTTCTTTAATTGCTTCTGATGCACCATTATTTGAATAAAAATCCTCAATATCATCATCAGTAAAATAATCACTAAACAAGCCAACAGAATCTCTGACAACAAAAGTCTTATACAATGAAAAATCTGTTGTATTATTATAATATGTCAGTGTAACATCCAGATCATCATAATATTCAGGGCCTTGCTCTTTGTAGCATGATGACAATAATGACACCATTATAATAAGAGCAAGGGCATATTTAACATTTATATGTTTCATAGGTTCAAATTTGTTAAAGAAATAATACGTGATAATTCTCAATAAAACCATAAGTATTATTGGCTCTTGCAAAGATATAAAAAATCAGGGATGTGGAATTAAAAAGTGGATGAAAACCAAATTAAGCCACAAAGACACTAAGTCACCAAAATTCACCAAATATTTCATTAACTTTAACACTCCTGACTGTCATGCTGAGTGCCTGTCCTTAGTCTATCGAAGGGGAGTCAAAACTATATTATTTTTATTTAACATAGATTCAGAATTCAGCAATTTTGATATTTTGTTAGAACAAACTATTGATATATTTACACTATTTTCTTCCAGCTTAAAATGCCTCATTAAAGTTCACATAAACACCCATCGAATCATTTCCAAAACCTACATCAAGTCTGAGGTTCATGCGAGGTTGAACTTCAAATCTATAACCAAAGCCATAGTTAGGCAGCCAATAGTCAAAACATCCAATACCTTTTCCAACAGAGCCTATCCCTCCCCAGGCAACCAATCCGTGCCTGCTTAGCTCATTCTTATTGAAAGGGTTTCTTCCTTTAACCTGATATCGATATTCCACAATATTGAATTGCATATCTTCATCACGATATCTTCCCCACACATATCCTCTAAAGTCAAAAGGTGTTCCCAATTGCGACAATTCACCCCATGGAACATCAGCTCTGCTACTTCTGAACCTGATCTGCCATGCAAGGATACTACCTGTTCTATGAAATAAATTTACATAATGGCGATAATCCAGATCATACACCTGATATACATTATCACTGCCAAAATAATCACTATAAAATGTAGCCTCAAAAAGCACATGTACTCCTTTCCATGCATTAACAGGGACATCACGTGAGTCATATAAGATAACCAGACCTAAACCACTATTAAAATTATTACTCCCATATTGCATAAAACAAGGATCTTCCTTCATTTTCGGGTTTTCATTCTCTGAAACTGTCTGATTAAAATCAATATTCAACCCTGCATAAAGATTATTTCTCAATCTATATACAATCTGAGGATTTAGCTGCCACCAGAGTCTGTCATAAGCAGTGGTGCTATCACTCTTTTCAGTGTAACGCCCCTCATTATATCCAACACCCCAATAATTATCCGGCATTTTTTTCAGCCACACATCAGTATTGAATCTTATCTTATCCTCAAACCAATATGATGTTATACGATTAAAAAGGACTACTGCATTTTTTGTAGAATAACTTAAGCTTAAAGTATTTGAAGAACGTTGTATGATAGTGTCATGTTTATCTGTCTTAAACGAAAATATCCCACCTATAGCCACTGAGAATCCCAGTTCGGGAGTTGCACCCACTCCACCAAAGGGAGTAAATAATAATTCTCCTTTTTCAATTTTCTCAGCCCTGACACTGGCTCTAATAGCTTTTTTACTTATGACCAGGGTATCTTCCTGTGAATAAGCAAATGAGAAGATCAGGAAAAACATGATAAGAAATCCCTTAATCTTCAGATTGGAACGATATAGTAAAAAGTGATTTCCCAAATTAAATTTTATTTATTATTAGCAATTAATTTCCCCATATAAAGAATTTACTGCTACTGCAACTGCAACTATTTATTAGTTTGTGTGTAACCTTGAGCTATGTTATGAATTAATCATGCTAAATCTAATATGCCGGCAAATGTACAAATAATATCTAATGAGAGTAAGCCTATAAAAATCTATATAAAGAGGCTAAAAACAAAAATCTTTCTATATTTACAGTGAATTATCAAATATTATTTTATTTGACATTATGAATACAAAATTCACCATCTAAAAAAATGTTAAATCAGAAGAGTAATATTTCCAGGAATTTTTTCAACAAGCTAAAAATATTAGCATTAATTATTCTTTTCTCCTTTAATTCAATAAATCCCACACTCTTTGCGCAGGAAAATGAAAGATCACATAAAAGCAGACATGGGAAACTTGATAGTACTGCAATTATTTATACCTCTGAGGATCAGCTTAAAAAAATTGCGGCATATGGCAGTTTAAGAGCTTACATGGGAGTTAGCTATGATGGTTATTTTGGGATAGATGACGGATCTTCCCGTATTGGAATAGTAGGCAAGACTAATGTCATAAAAGATATCAATGTATTTGCATTACTTGAATTAGGCGTAAACGGTGTCGACAATAATCCTGATCTGATATTTCATATTGATCCTGGCGCTCCTGTTACAGAAATTAATAATACAATAACTTCCCGTCTTGGTGTCATAGGTTTTGAAACCAAGCTAGGAAATATTTCCTTTGGAAAACAGTGGTCGCCTTATTATGATGTAGGTGGATTTTCTGATCTATCGTTGGCATTTGGTGGCGAAGCACAGGGCACATATGCTTGTGAAACTGATGGTGGTGTTGCCGGTACAGGAAGAGCAGCTAACAGCATGCAGTTTCGAACAAATATAAAACTCGTTAAGATTGGCCTGCAGGTTCAATTTCGTGACCTAGGTAAACAAAATATAAAATTCGCTGACACATATGCTGCATCCTTGATATATGCCAATCCTGCTGGAATTTCATTCGGACTTGCATATAATAAGGTGTTGGATGGTGTTGAAAATCCGGATATCATCCAATCAAAAAAAGGAGACGAAGCAACAATTGCCGGCTTGTTTATTCAGAAGAAATCATTTACTATAGGTGGGACATTTTCTGTACTTAAGAATCATGAAAAAGATGATATGCATCATTATTTTGATGGCAATGGCTATGAATTCTTCGTAATTTATGAATTCCTTAATCACTGGAGTGCACTCAGCGGGATTAATTATCTGAGACCATATGGTAATACTCATGGACAATATCAGATCAAATACTTAATGCTTGGAGTATCATACTATTTCACCAAAACAAGCTTAGTATTTCTGGAAACAAAACTCGAAGAGAGCAAATACGTGAATGGAGATAAGAGAAAAAGCATAATTGGCTTTGGAGTACACTATGATTTTTAGATATGAGACTGTGAGAT
>JAIOTT010000070.1 GCA_021106655.1 Bacteroidales bacterium | reverse complement strand
TCCGATTTTGTTAAATTTACGAGGATGCTCGAAAAACTTATGAAAACGCAGATTTCTGGTTTTTCGGCACCAACTGAGCTAACGCCCCGAAATATTTTTAAAGAACTAAATAATTAACGCTCTAGTCCCGTAAATCACAAAATCTCCGATTTTGTTTGATTTACGTGGATGCTCGAAAAACTTATAAAACGCAGATTTCTGGTTTTTCGGCACCAACTGAGCTAATGCCCCAAGGAAATGCAAAAATAATATTTTTTTGTTAACTTACCTTAGTTAGAATTATTAAATTTGAGGATACTTAATCAACAAGTACTTAGAGTGCCTTGAGTACTTGGAGTATTTAGAGTTGTTATTATGAAACGTTTGTTTGTGGCGGTAAAGATTATTCCTTCAGATAGTTTTTTGGAGGTTTATGAGCATATGATGGATGCTTTTCATTATGATAAGATCTCTTGGGCTAATCCGGATAATGTGCACATAACGATTAAATTCCTTGGTGATACAGAGGAAGGAAATATAAACAGAATTAATGAAGTCCTTGAGAATTGTGCTAAGGAAATTGATCCTTTCGATATTCATATCGAAAATGTTGGCATTTTTGGTTCTTCATATGATCCAAAAATAATATGGTTTGGAATTAAGGAGAATAATGCTCTTTTAGATCTTTCGGAAAATATTCTAAACGGGCTTGATTTAATAGGATTTAAAAGAGACAGACAAAATTTCAGGCCACACCTGACTGTAGGAAGAGTGAAAAAAATCAATAATAGAAAGAATTTTCAGAAAAGAATTAATCATTTTAAAGGGTTGAAAATACAAAACTCCCGTATCGACAGCTTTGCCTTATACGAGAGCATTTTAAAACCAACTGGAGCAGAGCACTTTGTTATCAGGAGATTTCCTTTAATTGCAAGTGATTGCTGAAGAAACTAAGAAAGTCCTCAGTCACCAGTCCTCAGTCTTCAGTCTTCAGTTTCTAACTCCCATTTTTTATGTTTACTGCTGAGTGTCTATTGCCAACTTGTTTTTTCTGCTGACTGGTGACTGTAGACTGCTGACTTGAAATCTAGTACTATATTGATCAATCTCCTTCTTCTTCCCGCTTTTTCTTGTCAATGAAGTGAAATATAACCAGGGCAAGTCCTCCAAATATAAACACCATAGAGAAATATGCAACTTCTTGTTGAAGTTCAGTAGTAACACTAAGAACATCACCAAGTAATAAACCAACAGCTATACCGATCAGCAATAATCCATATTTCAGGGATGATGCTGTTGTTTGTTTTTTAAAATAGTTTAATTTAGAAGCGTCAACACCTTTTTCTATAAGGGCCATGCGTTCTTTCCTTCTTACAAACAATTGTATTATTCCGTAAATGGAACCAAAAATGACAAGTAATACTAAAACCGCTGTTAAATCCATGATTAAAATTTTTAATTAATAATTCTTTGTTTTCATAATCTTTGACGCAAGGTTTTGGTGATGGTTACAAATGATAGTTGTTTTTGTCTGATGATTGTCCAATTGTACTATCAAATGACTAAAATGAGCTAAAATTTCAAATGCCTAAAATTTAAAAACTTTAGTAATTTTAACAAATACATGTAACTAGTCAACTTTCTTAGCGTCATACTTAATGAATGGAATACCCCGGAGATAACTTTTATATAGAAAAGATTCTTAGTGGAGACACATCTGCCTTTGCTCATTTGGTTAACAGGCATAAGGATATGGCTTTTACAATTGCTGTGAGAATTTTAAAAAACCGGGAAGATGCTGAAGAAATTGCACAGGATGCTTTTCTGAAGGCCTACAATTCATTGAATAAATTTAAACAAAAGTCAAAATTCTCAACATGGCTTTACAGCATAGTGTACAATGCTGCCATTTCCCGGATAAGGAAAAAACAATTGGAAATGCTTCCCGTTGATGATCACATTATTGAAAACTATACTTTTGATGATATCACAACAGGAATTAATGAGATTGATGAAGAAGAACAAAAAAAGTTTATAAATAATGCAATTGCTGAACTGCCGGAAACAGAAAGTGTTTTAATAACACTATATTACAAAGAAGAAAATTCCATCGATCAGATAAGTGCGATTGTCGGACTTAGTAGTTCTAATGTTAAAGTGAAACTTCATCGAATCAGGAAAAAACTTTTAACTGAATTTAATGGATACATCAAGAAAAAAGAAGAAGTAAAAAGCATTACCTAATTTTAGCAAGCAATTAAAAAACATGTGATGATGAATAATAAAGATCATACAGAAGATATTATCAGAAAGCTGGTTCAGAAATCTGAACTGGAAAGTCCCTCTGATGGATTTACTGATAATATTATGAATAAGATACAGACCGAAAGCCAGCTTGAAGAAGTTAAGCCAGTACCCGGTAATAATCTTTGGTATTGGATAATTGTTGCTATTCCAGTATCACTTTTAGTTGGTGTTGCATTATATTATTTCCGACTCGATTTTGCAGGTCTGTTTAACTTTGACTATTTCACTCAAACCTTAATACCATATACCAGAGATTTGTTTGGAAGGGTTTCAGATATTATGTCAAACCAGGAGTTTTCACCTATACTCATGGTTGTTTTAATATCTGTTGGATTCCTGATGATTATTGAACGAGCTCTTCATTTTGGGAAAGGTATGAAATCCTACCTATTCATCATTTAATAACCACATGTCCCATACATCTTTGTGGTTCTCTGTGATATAGCAAAAGAAGCTATTACACAGAGTAGACACTGAGTTACGCGAAGGGAAAACTCATAGTTATGTTACTTTTGAGTCAAGCTCTTCTTTTTTATCAATAACTAATCGTTTGTAGTATGCATACAAAAGATAAGTCATAGGAAGAGCTATGAGTAATCCCAGCATTCCCAGCAATTTTCCCCAGATTGATAAGGATAATAATATGATAGCTGCATTAAGTTTCATGGCCTTGCCCATTATTTTTGGTGTAAGAAAACCATCCTGAATTGTCTGGGCGACAGCAAAAACTATAGCTACAAGACCTAGCATCCCCCAAAAATTACTTCCCGTTTCCAATGAATACATGAGTGCGAGAAAGGCTGCGGGAACTATTGCAATGATTTGCAGATAAGGGATCATATTTAGTAAACCTATAAATAAACCTAAGACAATTGCCATTGGTAATCCGATAATACTGAATCCAATTGCAAACAAAACACCAACAATAGATGCAATTAATGCCTGTGCGCGAAAATAGTTTTGCATGGCAAACTTAAAATTATGTATTACCCCCAATATTGATTCACGATAATCGGGAGGAATAAGATTTACCCAGTTCTTTGAAATATTATCATAATCGAGTAAGAGAAAAATAAGATATAACAAGATGATCAACATACCAAAAATTCCAATAATGAGGCTAATGGCACCTGAAAAAACACTCCATATTCCTGGCAATACTTTTTTTATTGCCAGGTTTGTTAAATCTCCAACGCTATCAGTATTGAAAAGTTTTTGAACTTCTTCTTTTGATATCAGGTCTTTAATATAAGCTCCAATATCTGCAGGCAGATATTGTGCAAGTTGTTGGCTTAGGTTAGAGTCATTTGCCAGTTGAGCTAATAACTTCCCCATATGCGAGATCTCATGAATAATCATAGGGATTATTATCCAGGAAGCCAGAACCAGGAGGCCTGCAACTAATATCAGACTTATTAAAACTGAAATAACGCGGTTTCGCAGGCGTACTTTTTTTTGAAGGAAACGCACAAGGGGATTTAAAAAATATGCTAATATTAATGCAACAGCAAAAGGTATTAGCACATCGCTGAGGTATCCGAGCAACCAGATGATCCCCCATATTAACAAAATGGTAATACCTATACGAACAACTCTGTCGAAAGTGAATGGCTTGTTGTTGATAATGGACATATTAATAAGTTTGGGGTGAACTAGAGTTTGGAGTGCCTAAAGTTAGTTATAATTTGATTAATAATCAGATTCATTCAGAATATACTCTTCAATCATACTGACTTTGTAGACTTTAAATCCCACTTTTTTGTAAAGTTCCATGGCATTAGGATGATCAAGTTTGCATGTATGCAACCATAAACGCTTAGGATTATAGAACCAGGATTTTTGGATAGCCCAGTGTAAACAATATTTTCCAAAGCCTTTTCCAATAAAATCGGGTATTAAGCCAAGGAAGGCAAGCTCAATATCATTTTCGAAACTCCTGTCAAGTTCAATAAATCCTGCAGTAGTCCCATCAATCTTCAATAAATATATCTCTACATTATTATCAGTAATGATCTTTTCCAGTTCTTCCTTTGTCATTACTAATCTTGATGACCATAGCCAGTTTTTTCCCACAGCAATGAACAATTTCCTATAATCATCAACTGTTGGAACATGCTTCTCAATACTTATATTATTGTCATTTGAGGGTAATCCAAGCTTCGGATCCTCAAACATTTCAAAGTATGTTGTCTCAACTTTTATCGTCTTCATTCTTCTAATAACTTTAAATACTTTAAATACTCTAAATACTCGAAGTACTTTTTTTACCACATCATTTCAATCATCCTAACAACATCCTCTCTACTTAACTTATGATGCACTCCACTTTCATCATGTTTTGTCATTGCATTTACAATAAGTTCATGTTGATCTTTATTTATTCCTGCATCCGGCAATCTTACAGGGCAACCAATACTTCGAAAGAAATTTTCAAACTTGTTTATTGTCCCATCGATTGTGTCATCATTAAAGATATTCTTCCCAAGTTCTATTATCCTATCTCCGGCTCTGTCGTGGTGAAGTTTAAGCCATGCGGGATAGGCAATCGCTAGTGAAGCACCGTGTGCCATATCAAAAAGGAGTGAAAGATTATGGCCTATACTATGTACTCCCCAATCACCCGACACTCTCCCATATGTTGTTGTTTGATTAAGTGCTGCAGTTGCAGCATACATTATCTTTGCCCGCAGATCATAATCCTTAAGATCTTGCATCAAAAGAGGGCCATACTGCATTGCTTCTGAAATGATTGAATACACAAATTTATCAGACAGTGACGCATCGCCTGCGCCAAAAAATGCTTCCAGGCAATGTGCAATAAGATCAGCAATTCCATAAGCAGTATATTCTTTTGAAACACTAATCGTATATGTCGGATCCAGAAACGAATGTTGGGGATACATCAACTGATGTCCCATCCCCAGTTTTCTTTGAAGGCTGTTATTTTGTAGTACTGCATAAGGATTCATTTCAGTTCCTGTTGCGGCCAGGGTCAATACAGATATTAGCGGAATCGCTGATTTTGGTTTTATTTTGCCTTCAAAAAAATCCCATGCTGATGTATTAACGGGAATAGCGATGGAGATCATCTTTGCAGAATCAATAACACTTCCTCCTCCTGCTGCAATAATTACATCAACTTTTTTTTCTCTTCCCGAACTTGCTGCTTCATTAACATCTTCAACAACAGGGTTTGGCTTTATACCACTGAATTCATAAACTTCTGCTCCAATTGTGTTGAGTTGTTTAATAATTTTTTCATAAACACCATTTTTTTTTATTGATCCTCCGCCATAAACCAGCAGGACTTTCTTCCCAAATTCATCTACCGCCTTTTCAAGATCGTCTAAAACGTCTTTACCAAAGTGCAGTTTAACAGGGTTATATGCTATAAAGTTTTCCATAAAATTTTGATATTTATTTCTTTGTTTCTTTATCAAACGAAATACTTCAAAATACTAATAATTATAGTCCTCCTTCGTGGTTCCTTTGTGAAAATTCTTTGTGTACCTTTGTGGTTAAGGTTTTTATTTTTTACCACAAAGTAACACTAAGTACATCAGTAGAGTAGAGTACGGAGCAAATATACAAAAACTGCTCCGTAGCCCCCTCGTCAAACCGTACGTGCGGTTTTCCCGCATACGGCTTTCCTAAAAACTTTCATCTTAAAGTATTCACAGGTCGTAC
>JAIOTT010000010.1 GCA_021106655.1 Bacteroidales bacterium | reverse complement strand
TCAAATACGAATGCATAGTTTTTAAGCCTTGCTATTTCCTCAATAGCATTAAAAATTTTATCCTGTATTGGTTTTACAAGTTCCTGGCGTTTTTTAAAGAGATCTCCATCCTGTCCAAATCTTTTCTTTTGGAGCTCTTTCGCTTCTTTTTCTTTTTTAATAATTGCTTCCTCTCTTTTTCTCTTCATATCTTCAGGTAAAAGAACAGCATCAGCCTGATACGATCTGTACAATTTATCAATTTCAGCAAATTTCTCTTCAATTTCTTTCTGCCATAGAATGGAAATCTCATTCAGCTCATCTTGAGCATCAGTATATTCAGGAATACTCTCCAGAATATAATCAGTATCCACAAATGCATATTTCTGTGCATGTGTTAGCATTAAAGTTGCTAAAACAAAAACACCTGTTAAAATTACTTTTTTCATTTTGTTCCTCCTTTCACTGAAAACAATTCAGTGTATTAATTTATATTTTTGAAATTCTTTTACTTTCAGATTGCAAATAATATACCAAATTTTATAAATCACAAAATTACTAATTAATCAATGGATTGATTAATTGAAAAATGAAACTGTCCACCGTTAGCTCCGGGAATTCCGGGTACTTCATCAATTCCGTAACCCCAGTCTAGTCCAAGTATTCCGAACATAGGTAAAAATATTCTTACACCAAAACCAACAGCTCTATATACCTGGAAAGGGTTAAATTTATCGAAACCTATCCATGCATTTCCGGCTTCAAGAAATGCCATACCATATATAGTAGCACTGGGGTTTAGCGAAAGCGGGTATCTCAGTTCAAAAGTAAATTTATCATAAATGGTTCCACCAATAGAATTTGGATAACCCGGAGTTAAAGTATTATTACCATAACCCCGTAATCCGATAAGCTCACGGCCATCCATATTGTTATATCCTGATAATCCATCACCTCCAAGATAGAAGCGTTCAAAAGGAGTAACTCCTAACTCCTTATTATATGATCCGAGGAAACCAAATTTAAATCTTGAACTCATGACAAGGTTTCCAACTAATTTAGTAAACCAAGCAATTTTAATTTTCCATTTATGATATTCTATCCATTTATATTTTTCAGCATCCTCCATTGTCAGATAATTCTTATTCTGAAATGCAGAATATGGTGGGGTTACATTAAGCGACAGAGAGACTTCTGATCCTGATCTTGGGTAAATTGGTGCATCAATTGAGTTTCTGCTAATAATTATTCCATAATTAAAATTATTGGAATATCCTGTATTAAATGAAAATATCCCACCATAGTTATCCAGAACATAATTTTGAAAGTTCAGGCTCTGGTACAAGGTAAAGAAGTCATCAGGCCATTTTAGTCTTCTACCTAATCCAACAGAAACTCCATTAATTATGAAAGTGGCTCTGTTAGGGTCAGCTTTCGGTAATGAATTTGTATATACTGAATGGAAGTATGTTACGCTTAAGGAATTTGGTTTCTTTCCACCAAGCCATGGCTCAGTAAAGGAAGCACTATAACTAAAATAGCCGACACCATATGATTGGAGGCGCAAGCTAAGTTTTTGTCCATCACCTGCAGGAATAGGTCTCCATGAGTTCTTTTTAAAAATATTTCTAGTAGAAAAATTATTGAAAGAAACACCCAGGGTTCCAATTATCCGTCCATAACCCCAGCCACCTGACAATTCAATTTGATCTGCAGAGGTTTCTTCAACTTCATAAACAATGTCAACAGTGCCGTCAACAGGATTTGGTTTAGGAACAGGATTTAATGTTTCAGGATTAAAATATTTTAACTGAGCCAGCTCTCTTGTTGTTCGTATAATATCTGATCTACTGAATAATTGCCCCGGTTTGGTTCTTATTTCGCGTATAATAACATGATCGTTAGTTTTTACATTCCCTTTAATTGATATTTTGTTAATTCTGGCTTGTTTACCTTCACGTATTCTGATTTCTATATCAATAGAATCATTTTCGACCAGTACCTCAACAGGGACAGCCTGGAAAAAAAGATATCCATCATCAAGGTAGAGTGAGCTAACATCAAATCCTTCCGGATTAAAAGATAAATTGGCATCAAGAATTTTTTGGTTATATATATCTCCCTTTCTGATCTTTAAAATAAAGTTTAATTCTTCAGAAGTATACTTTGTATTGCCAAGCCAGTTAATATTTCTAAAATAGTATTTCTTTCCTTCATCAACATTAATATCAATATTTATTGAATGATCATCAATATTATAAATACTATCATTAATAATTTTCGCGTCCCTGAATCCTAGTTCATTATACTTTTCAATCAGAGCTTTCTTATCTTCATAAAAATCATCTTCAATAAATTTTGATGATTTAAAAATCCTGAGTTTCAATTTACTTTTAGCTGTCAGAACTGTAGTTTGTAACAAGCCTTTAGGATCAAGGCGAAGAACATATTTGGGGGTATTTAACAATAAGGTATCGAGAACATCAAATGGTTTAAAAACGCCTTGTTCCTTTGTATCTTTCAGGGATTTTTTAATTTTTTCATCACTAAAATATTCATTACCCCTTACATTTATTTGATTTATTTTAACCTTGTTATTCTTATTTATATTAATAAAAAGCATTTTCGTATTTTCAGTAGTAGTATCTGCCTTCTGGATAATATCAACTTCGGCATTGAGATATCCTTTATCATTAAAATAGGTCAGTATAGAATTTTTTGTACGGATAATAACATTATCTGTAACTACATCACCTCTGACGAGTTTAATAATATCACGGATTTTATCAGCATCGGCACGAGAGATTCCGTCGAAGGAATATTTTGATAATCTGGATCGTTCAAGGAGATCAATATTCAGGAAGATTGTTCTTCCTTGCTTTTTCTCAACAGATATTCTGATATTTTCAAAAAGGCCCTGCTTCCATAACTTTTCTATTGCGCGGGTAATTTCATCCCCAGGAATAAATAGTTTTTGTCCGACGCTAAGACCTGAAAGGACTATTAACACATTATTATCCAGATAGCTAACACCAGTTACTGTTATTCCACCAATTTCATACTCCTGTGGGTCAGAATAATCAACATTATTTATATCCTCCCCGATAGAGACTTGTGCTTTTGAGTTGATTATACATATAAATGCAAGAATAATTACCAGAAAATATCTCAATCTCATTACTTAGTCGTTATAAATTTGTTCGCTTGTCTTACCAAATCTTCTCTCACGGTTCTGATAATCGATTATGGCCATATACAGATCTTCCTTCCTAAAATCGGGCCACAATTTAGAAGTGAAATATAACTCTGCATATGCTATTTGCCAGAGTAAAAAATTACTGATCCTGTATTCCCCGCTGGTTCTTATCAATAACTCCGGATCAGGAAATTCCGATGTTTCGAGATTTGAACGAAACGTATCCTGTGAAATTTCATTGATCGACATCTCATTGCGTTTCACCATATCGGCAATTTTCTTTGTCGCATTAACGATTTCCCAACGGGAGCTATAGCTCAAAGCAAGGGTTAATGTCATTCGCGTATTATCAGCCGTTTTATTAATAGTTGTCATCAATTGCTTATAAACACCGGATTCCAGGCTTTTTAAATCTCCGATGGCTGATAAACGAATATTATTATTATTTAGTGTTTTTGTTTCATTATTTAGTGCACCAACGAGTAATCGCATCAAAGCTTTAATCTCAACTTTCGGGCGATTCCAGTTTTCGGTTGAGAATGCATAGAGTGTCAAATATTTAATACCAAGCTCGGCTGCAGCTTCAACAGTTTCCCTAACAGATTTCACTCCATTTTCATGACCAAATATTCTTAACTTACCCTTTTTCTTTGCCCACCTTCCATTACCATCCATGATTATCGCAATATGAAGCGGTAGATTATCTAAATCTATTTGGGTTTTAATCTCTTTTGCGTCCATCACTCATTCTCAAACTTAACATAATTTAAACCCTTAATACTGGTATTGCTCATAATTGTGTTGTCTTTGGTAGTCTCTGCAATCGGCTTTCCTTTTACCTCTTATCTTAAATGTAAGAGTTAAGCCTGCAAAAGCGTACCAATCATTATTTTCAGAATTACCTCTTTGCATTCCAGTAATTATATCCGGTTCACCCGGTATACTTAATGATCTATTGGATAAAAAGGCAGAGATACTATCGGGATATTCTTTAATCAAAATATCCGGATTAGGGTAGGTTGTGCTAACATCATCAAGATAATCGGTATATGTTTTACGCAGGCCCCACTCACCACCCAGACATACTGTTCTTGAAAGGCTGATTTTAAAACCTATACCAAAGGAAAATCCCAGTTGAGTTCTGGAATATGGCTTTCTGTCGGGATAAACGGTAGTACCTTGTCCTTCTGTATGTAATGGCTGAAGTGAATACCACTCTCCTTCAAAATATGCTTTTGGATTAAAAGTAAAAATCGAAAAGCCACCAAAAATATATGGTGTAAATTTATGCTTTTTACTCCCTGTAAAATAAGGCCAGAAGTTAAATTCAATATTAGCCGAAAGATCTGTAACAGGAGATTCAAAGCTTAGATTTCGCTGTTTGTTCTCTCCTGAAGAGGAAGCATCATCACCAATTAAAGTACCATAAGTTCCACTTAACTTCAAAGCAAAACGGGTGTTAATATTATACCTGTAGAGTATTCCAATTGCAGGTTTTGTAATTCCAAAATGTTGCCTGAAGTTTAAATCTCCGAGGTAATATGATCCACCGGCAAAAAAACCAACTTCAGAACGTTGACCCTGCACATTAACAATCATAAAAACAAAAAGAAACAGAAATGAAAATAAAATCTTTTTCATATGACATTATTTAATAATTCACTGTTCAAATTCTTTTTCCATAATTAAAATAGCAAACTTCAGATTTATGGGGTAAAATTAAGGATTTTTTCAATTATACAGCTAAAAACTCGTCATTAATTTCGAATATCCTTACCCCACATAAGCTTATCTCTAATAGTTTTGAAGAAGTTTTCGTTTTCCATCTGGATAAGGTTGATGTGAAACTTCTCCTTCACAATAATAAGTTCAGTTGATGAGTCAATGATTGCTGATCTTGAGTCAAGGCTTACAAAAAAGCTGTCATCCCTTCCTTCTGCTCTTATTTTTATAACACTATTATCAGGAATAACGATTGGGCGTACACTAAGATTATGAATTGCTATTGGATTAATAATGAAATTTCCTGAGCCCGGGGATATAATTGGACCGCCACAACTTAGCGAATATCCTGTTGAACCCGTCGGAGTAGCAACTATTAAACCATCCGCCCAGTATGAATTAAGATAATTATCATTAACACTGGCATGAATTGTAATCATTGAAGAAGGAGCTTTCTTGTAAACTGTTAGTTCATTTAAGGCATAATTTAAATCTCCAAACAAATGTGTTGGAGCTTGCAAGCGAAGCAAAGCCCTTTTCTCTAAAGTAAACTTCCCTGCAATAATACCATCAATTGCTTGTGATATTTCTTCCTTGGAAATGCTTGATAAAAACCCAAGCTTACCAAGATTTATACCCAAAATTGGAATACCCGAATCCCTGACCAGAGTTATTGTGTCAAGCAAGGTACCATCACCTCCTATTGAAAAAAGATAATCAACGTTATTAACAAGATCATGATGGCTTTTAAATAATTCAACCTTTGTGTTAAAATTTAATTTATTCTTAAGGAGTTCAAAATATGGTTCGTAAATATAAAGCTTACAATTAACATATTCCAGCTTTTGTATGAGATCCCTAACATATTCCAGATATAAATCCGGAAGCGTTTTACCAAAAATTGCAATATTCATCAAAAATATATTATATTAATTATCAAAGTTAATGAATTATTTTAACTTTAAGTACTCTAAGTACTCAAGGCACTCTAAGTACTTATCAGCTATATATTTAAATAATTCATTAATGAATCGAACCTGTCCTGAACGTCACTGCCAGCATTCATTTCGGAGTATGAGGCTTTTATGATATAATTATAACGGTTGAAGGTTTGAATGACAGGCTGAAGACTAATTTTATTAATTTTTAGTGTGACCTCTAATTTTGTTGAATCAGCATGAGAAGTAATATACAAGCTGAGGATCTTTGCATCATTGGACTCAATAATTTGGGCAATTTCTGTTAAAAGATAGTCTTTAACATTTATTTCAAGAACAATTATTCCGCCAGGGTTATCTATAGCAGCAAAGTTGGCAAAAGCATGCACAAGGTTATTTATTTCAATGGATCCTATATATTGATTTTTCCCATCCAATACAGGTATCAGCGATAATTTTAAGGTAGAAATTACTTTAATTATTTCAAACATATGCTGATATTCGGTAACATAAGGATTTGACAAAGAATGCAGGTAATTCCCAATATTTTCTTCAAACCTGTTCAGATCATATATGTCTGAATCTGAAATAAGGCCTAAGAACTCAACATTATCAACAACAGGAAGATGAGAAACCCTGTATTCATCCATCATTCCCAAAACATCAAGGCCGGTATCAGTTGATTTAACGGGTGTAATATAATCTGATATCAATTGTTTTGCTATCATGATTTGATTTATTTTTTACAAACTTAATAATTTATTAGTTTTGTAGATAAATACCGTTAAATTATTATGATTAAATTAAGTGTAAACATAAATAAAATTGCCACAATACGAAATGCCCGTGGTGGCAATATTCCGGATGTATTAAAAGCTGCAGCCGATATTGAGCGTTTTGGTGCTCACGGAATAACTGTTCACCCCCGACCTGATGAAAGGCACATACGATATAAAGATGTTCCGGATTTAAAGAAGATAATAACAACAGAATTCAATATTGAAGGTTATCCTAACAAAAAATTTATTGACCTGGTATTATCTGTGCAACCTACACAGGTAACGCTGGTACCTGACCCTCCGGATGCAATAACCTCCAACGCAGGATGGGATACTATAAAAAATCAAAGTTTACTAAAAGAGATCATTCGGGAATTTAAATCCAAGAATATCAGGACTTCAATATTCATTGAAGCTGATTCTAAAATGATCAAGAATGCTGTAAAAACAGAAACTGACAGAATAGAACTTTATACAGAAAGTTATGCAACAGAATTTTCAGAAAATAAAGAAAAAGCTATAAGAGATTTTATTTTAGCCGCGAATACCGCGAATGATTGTGATCTGGGGATCAATGCAGGCCATGACCTTAACCTGGAAAACCTGAATTACTTTGAAAAAAATATACCCGGGCTGAAAGAAGTTTCAATAGGCCATGCTCTGATCAGTGATGCTTTGTATTTTGGGTTGGAGAATACGGTTAGAATGTACCAGCGGCAGCTGATGGAAATAACAAGTGACTAGAATTACGAGTGACTAAAGTGACTAAAATTACGAGTAACTAAAGTTAGGAAGACGGAAGACCGGGGTTTATCTGAGCGGGTAATTTTGCTGAAAAAACATTCTTATTCTCATAATTTCTTCATAACTTACAAGCCTAAATTTTTAAATTCATAAAATGAATAAACTTATTCTATTAAGCCATTTATTTTTGCTTGTTGCCATTTCAAATGCACAAACCTATTATCCATTTCCTGATTCAAATGCTATTTGGAGCGAGGTTTTTACCAGCATGCAACCAGATATAATTGAAACATATCAATACGGTATTTCAGGTGATACAGTGATAAACACAAAACAATATCATAAAATTTACTTGTTGAACGATACTGTTTACCCATTAATTACCGGACAATATTGCGGCGCTATCCGGGAGGACAGTTTGAAAAGAATATTTGTTATTGGATGTAATTGCGTTTATCCAGGTGCCACAGGAAATAAAGAAGTTGTACTTTATGATTTTTCTAAATTGGTTGGTGATACTGTTTTTGTTGGGATGGATAGCATAGGTCCTGAGGGTTATCTAGTAATAGATCATATTGATTCAATGCTCATTGATAAGAACTACCATAAAACATTTTATTTTTCTACGCTTTATTATGATTATTGGATTGAAGGAATTGGCAGCACACGTGGGCTGTTTTCTCCAATTATCTGGCAACCTACTGGTTATCAAAAATGGAAATTAATATGCTTTAAACAAGATGATATGGCTAAGTATTTAAATCCTGAATATAATAGCTGCTTCCCAGTTCTTTCAAGAATAAATACTCATATACAAAACAAAAAATATGTAGAAATCTACCCCCATCCTGTAATGGATATCAGTACTCTTGATTTCAGTAATACGCAAGGTGATTATTCTATTGTTGAAATATTCAACATACTTGGCAAAAAAGTAAAACATATCAATCTTCATGGTAAAAACAACATAAAGATATACAACTATGAATATAAACCAGGTATTTACATCTACAAAATATCAGGAAATAATTTGGAGCCAATTGAGGGTAAATTTCTTATTTTTTAAAAGTAACAATATGGATGATATGCACAAGCTCTCTTCCAACTCCCAACTATGTCTACCAGCCTTCTAACTCTAGTCACTTTAGGCACTCCAGACTCTAGGCACTTATAATTAATACATGAAACTATTTTATCGAACATACGGCACTGGCCATCCAATAATAATCCTGCATGGCCTGTTTGGCATGTCAGATAACTGGGTTACTTTCGGCAAACAGCTGGCAAAAGAATATGAAGTTTTTATTCCTGATCTTCGAAATCATGGGAGATCACCGCACAGTAATGAATTTGATTATACATTTCTGCTAAATGACCTGGTAGAATTCATACAAGAGCAAAACCTCCATGATATTATATTGATCGGGCATTCAATGGGAGGAAAAGTCGCAATGCTTGCTGCACTTCATCATCCGGAAATAATAAAAAAGCTTATAGTTTTAGACATAAGCCCTGTTAGTAAAACTCCATCTCCTGAAATAATGCAGATCATTGAAGCAATAAAAACTCTGGATTTATGTGGTTTAGATAGCCGGGTAGAGATCAAAAAACAATTAGCCGGCATCATTGAGAAAAGAAAAATTGTAGAGTTCCTTTTAAAGAACATCCAAAGACTTGAGAGTAATACTTTTAGCTGGAAATTCAATGTTGCATCTATCTCAGAAAACCTAGGAAAAATTGCAGATGGAATAGAAACTGAAATAATATTTTCTAAACCTACGCTGGTTATAGGTGGAGAAAAATCGGATTATATCACAGGCGAAAATATATATCAGGTATTTCAAAATTTTCCTGAGGCACGAATAGATGTTATTAGCAATGCAGGGCACTGGTTGCATGTTGATGCGCCAGAAGAATTGTTGGATATTGTGATGGACTTTTTAAGGAGTTGAATGAAACGGGTTGAGTTGCGAGATGAAATTGGAAATTGGAAATTCATAATCCGTAATTCATAATCCATAATTAGTAATTAGTATTAAGTGTTGAATATTGATTTTCTTTGTGCATCTTTGAGTTTACTCTGTGTAACTCTGTGACATAGCTTTTAGCTCGAAAAAGAGCTATTACAGTAGAGTAGAGTACGGAGCAAATATACAAAAACTGCTCCGTAGCCCCCTCGTCAAACCGTACGTGCGGTTTTCCCGCATACGGCTTTCCTAAAAACTTTCATCTTAAAGTATTCACAGGTCGTAC
>JAIOTT010000012.1 GCA_021106655.1 Bacteroidales bacterium | reverse complement strand
AATAATAATGGTGGGATACCCATCAGGAATTACATTGATTGAATACAGGAGGGAATCAGAAGTCTTTATATACTCATTATTTGGTGTGATACTATAATCCTGTGTTTTATAAACCTTCTTCTGAAAGGAAAAAACATTATGTGCTTCTTCCTGTAATTCCAGGCTTTCATCAGTAAAGCGTAATAATATATTATTTGTTTGCTGAGTATAAAACTTCCAGTTAATCTTTGTCCCGAAAGGGATTATCAGATCACCGGTATTTAATAATGTTTCAGCTTTTCTTTTGATGTAATTCGGATATATTAATTCAACTTCAAAATCAAGTATTATTGGTTTTGGAAGAACTGCTAATTGATATTCCTTTGTTCTGTATTTATCAGAAACAATTTTAAAGTTTATATCCTTTTGAAGATTTTTAAACTCATAATTATATTTAACATTACTTTCTTTATTAAATATAAATCTGGCATCTCCATACTCAATATAAAGTTTATCAGGCACTTCATCTCCTTCTACTCTAATATTCAGTAAGAAATCATCTTGTTGAACCGCTTCCATTGAATTATTTAAAATAATTATCTCGTATGGAGCTTTTGGCTCAAAATATTTATTGTGTGCAATTATCCTTATTGTTGGTTCAGTAATAAAACCAGGTGCTGCAAGTAATAATATCATTACCAGCAGTAGCGGGGGTAAGGCATATTTTAGATACTTTCGATTTTTTTTAAGATCAATTGCCAGCTTGAAGGGAACCGGCTTTAACTCTAATATTTTCTGATCAATACTTGCTTCTATAAGATCAATATTCTCTATACTTTGCTCGCTAATTATTTTTAACTGTAAAGTGTTTAACAGGCGGTCCTGTACCGTCGGAAAATACTTCCCAATAATATCAGCAGCATCTTCATGTGAAATGATCTTCCCGAATTTGTATAGTTTCAATAATGGTATAAAAACAAGTTTAATGAGGATAAGGAGGTTTGTGAGCAAATAAACATAAAAAAGAACTGTCCTGACAACAATTCCAAAGTTCCCCAAATATTCAAGGGTATTTAAGGCCAGATAAAATATCAATAATGCTGCAATAAAATACAAACCCCCTTTAAACAGCTGATTTTTATAGTACTTTCGGATAAATTCATCCAGACGCTTAATCAGTATTTTATAATTTTCATTCATTCTCATTCAAATAATTTATACATTTATCCGATGCAAAAACGTTATCAAATGTTAATTATTTTTGCAAAGATAGTAATTTAAGTGCCTAAAGTGAACTATGCTTCGACTCCGCTCAGCATGACAGATTGAAATGGCTAGTGTTAAAGGAAATATAATTGCATTGAAAAAACAAGTAATCTATTTTTTAATATTTCTTTTGATTAACAGTGTTTATGGTCAGGAGAGCTATGAAAATATTGAGTATAAATGCTCTCATAACCATATTAGCAATCTAATCATTAAAGATGATTATATCTCCTCGCCTCTATTATCCTCTTATGATGTAAAGTTCTATAAACTTGATATTAACCTTGAAAGAGACACAGTTTATATCTCAGGAAATGTACTTATTTATGCTGAAGTTATTGTAACTGCTCTTGATACATTTGCTCTTGATCTTATCGATGATCTTATTGTTGATTCAATATATATTGAAAACAAATCTCAAACATATCACCATGCCAATGATGTTGTTTTAGTTCCTTTGGCCAATGTCCTTACTTACGGTGAGCATTACACGGCTATTGTATATTATCATGGAACACCACCCACCGGAAGCTTTTATTCAGGACTTAATACTGCTGTTTCAACTAATTGGGAAAAGGAAGTAACATGGACATTTTCAGAGCCTTTTAGTGCACGACAGTGGTGGCCATGCAAACAGGATCTTAAAGATAAAGCTGATTCAGCAGATATATTTATCACAACTTCAGTAGAGAATATGGCTGGTTCTAATGGAGTTCTTACTTCAGTTATTCCATTAGCAGATAATAAACATCGTTTCGAATGGAAAACAAGATATCCTATTAACTATTACCTCATCTCTGCGGCAGTTTCACAATATCAGGAATACTGCATCTATGCAAAACCCTCATTGTATCAGGATTCAATACTGATACAAAACTTCATATTTGATACTCCCGGATGTCTTTCTTTTTACCGGGATGATATAGATAATACCACTAAGCTACTTGAGCTTTTTTCCGATCTGTACGGCCTCTACCCATTTCATGAAGAGAAATATGGCCATTGTCACGCCCATATGTGGGGTGGCATGGAACATCAGACTATGACAACAATGGGAGATTTTAATTTTAAACTAATTGCTCATGAACTCGGACATCAATGGTTTGGAAACAATGTTACCTGCGCCACATGGAGTGATATCTGGATCAACGAAGGTTTTGCAACATATTCAGAATATCTTGCATATCAAAGCATTTTCGGGCAAGCAAAAGCAGATGACTGGATGAAATATACTAATGGTTTTGTTATGTCGGAACCTGAAGGGAGTGTTTATATTCCGCCTGAACAAATTTCAACATCGAATCCCGAACGTATATTTGATGGCCGGCTATCTTATGGAAAAGGAGCTGTAGTAATCCATATGATCCGCTTTGAACTTCAGGATGATGCACTCTTTTTCAATATTATGAAAAGTTTTCAGCAACAATTTAAAGACAGTGTAGCAACAGGACTTGATTTCAAAAGTGTTGTAGAAGCCGTTTCCGGCAGAGATTTTACAGATTTTTTTAATCAGTGGTATTTCGGAGAAGGATATCCTTCTTATACAATCAGATGGAAACAAGAAACTGACACATTGTATTTTTCCTCCACCCAAACTACCTCTTCTGATACAACTACACTTTTTAAAATGCTAATGGAATATAGTATAAAATTTACTGATGGAACGGATACAATGATACAGCTCAGGCAAACTGCTAATTTTAATGAATATTTTATTCCTCTTCAAAAAACTGTTATGTATATGAATGTTGATCCTGACATGCATGTACTTACAAAAAATGCTATTGTAATACAAATACTCGATAGCACAGATAAATCATTTTTTACCATCAATCCAAACCCATGTCAAAATTATTTAAACATCGAATTTTCACCGCTCAGCGGAAATTCAAATAAATTAATCAAGGTTTTTAATGTTAACGGGCAACAAGTATCAGAAATTGAAAGTTTCGACAAATATGTCCGGATAAACACCAGTTTTCTGGAGAGCGGATTGTATTTTTTGCAAGTTGAGGCTGGGGACAGGACAATATCCAGCAAATTTATAAAGAAATAGATATTTATAGTAATTACACGAAGTGAATTACGTGCGAAGCACCACATCACCCCGTTCATCGTAGCGTCCACGCTACGATGCTGATCATCAACACTCGTAACAAATGAGCACTAATTTGGAAATTAGAAACTGGAAATTAGAAATTAATCCTGCCGACTGAAGACTGAGAACTGAAGACCAGCTACTACTGCCAACTTTCTTACCTATTCACTCAATTAACTTACTTAACTAAATAACTAAATTACCCCGTTCATCGTAGCGTCCACGCTACGATGCTGATGATTCTATTCATCTGAAATCATATAATTACCTCTCATCAAATTAGCAGTAAGACATGAATGAACAGGCAAAACACCAATGATATCCCCAACATTAAAGCTATCAAAATGCTCAGGAGTTGTTTTAATAATTCCATGTTCCTGTGATAATCTGGCTACATAGGTATTTGGGATAGGCCCTGTGCGTTTATTACCATTAAAGCGGACAATGAGCCCATAATGTTTTAAACCTTCTTCAAATAAGAGATATTCTGTTGAAAGGTGTATAGCCCCTCCATAAATAAATATTTCATTTTTCGATCTATCTTTGCCAACTATAGGGCATGCTACTGCAGCAGCGATATTATCCATCTTACATGAACCTATATTATATTGCATAACATCATAATAAATAAAATTTCCCGGCCTGATCTCATCTAAATCTGTGAAATCTGTGGCTATACTGCATGAAGGTGTATCTCCAACAGAAATTTCAATTTTCTCAAATACAGAAATATATCTTTTTTTAAGATCTAATAATTGTTGTTTAGTCTCCTCATGGATTTCTATAACTTCTTCTTTAGATTGTGCGTTATAAGTATGCCCGGCATGGGTAAGGAATCCTTTGAATATCATCATTTTCGAGTTCCTGAGGTCATCCGTTATTTTATCAAGCTCATCAGTATCTTCTGCCACTATTCCTGTTCTGTTATACCCGGTATTTATTTTAATGAAAATCCCTGTTTTAGATTTTAAATTTTTATTAAGAAATGTCAATGTTTCACGTGAAATCACCAGTAGATTTATTTGTAGAGACGGGTCTCGACCCGTCCATGCTAATTCATTAATTTCATTTATTTCAAGAATGTTAACCGGGAAGGCAATTGTAATATCATTCCATCCATTCTGGGAAAAATATTTTGCCATAGAAACTGAGGAGACTGTAATTGACTTTACACCAAAATCTTTAAACCAATTACCAATTTCGGCCGATTGATGTGTTTTAAAATGAGGCCTGAATTTCACAGCACTTCTCTTTGCTTTGTCCGACATACGTTTGATGTTATTCAGGCACTTGGCTTTATCAATAACTAAAGTTGGTTTTGTGATGCTTTGTATCATGCCGAATGTTCAATTAGTTTGTGCAATCAAATTTACATATTTTGGAGGAATAAATTTTCTTTGTTTTTTCTTTACATCACCTCCTTTTTCGAGGTTGTATCAAAAGTTAATATTTGCTTTGAATTGATAAGTTTTACACTTTGTGATTCTCGGCGAGTCTTTGTGTAATAGCTTTTTAAGAGCTCAACACAAAGTTGCTCAAAGTACACACAAAGGTTCACAAAGACTTTTGATACACCCTAACAGGGGAGAGGTAAAATTATTCAGTATATTTAACTTCAAAGATATAGAATTTAGTAAAACTTGCACTTCGACACATTTCGACAAGCTCAATGCCCATGTTCATCGTAGCGTCCACGCTACGATGTTAATGATCTGGCGAAGCGTGAACGCTTCGCCAAACAGTCAGGGAGATAGGTTATTTGTAATTTCTAATAGTAATCTAATTTCCTCTATCTTTGCCCCTCTAAATAACAGATCATGGAAAACAAAGAAGTAAGAGT
>JAIOTT010000328.1 GCA_021106655.1 Bacteroidales bacterium | reverse complement strand
AAGAAGAATGCAAAAGGTCTGTAAAGGGAATGGGCAAATTTTGAGAAGGAAAATAAGATTACCAATTCCATTGAAATAATAGTATGAATAACAAAGACGATATCATTTGTGATATTTTCGGCATCTATTGTTACCGCAATCACCAACCAGAAACCGGTAAGCCCGGCTACCCAGAGAAAGATTAAAAACATCCAGTCATATAGTCTTGTGTTAGAGTAAGCATCGGTTACTTTTTTTATTCTGTATATCATAGCAATAGTAGTACCATACATAAGCAAAATACCGGCAACTATTCCCAGTATTCTTGTTGGCCACCAGACATCGGTTGCAGGATCTTTTAGGATAAAGTTAAGAGATGTAGCAACGAGTAAACCAATAAAACCCCACATAATAGTCCAGTGAACAAACCATGGCTTCAGCAGATTAGGTTTTGAAAACCAATATGAGTCAGGTTCAGTATCACAGTCTCTGTATCTCTTCATAGTAGAAACTTCAACGATAGTTTTAGAAACTGCATCAGAAAAGTGTTTAAATGTTCTCTTACCTGCATTCTTAACTTTCATCAAGGAATGAATTTTAGTTCCCATTTTCACTAAGCCAATAGCTGCAGTAATTCCCATTAAGCTAAAGATCAGAACACCTAGGTCATGAATTATCTGGAAAGGCATCCAATCAAAGATCCATCTGGAAACTTCATGATCAGGTTTCAGAGTAAATAAGAAAAAACCCAGAACAACTGCCAATAACAGTGTAAAGAAAATTGCAAAAGGATTACTCTTAAATATAAGTTTAGTGATACCAGTTATTTCATAGTTTGCTATTGCATAATGTCTTAAAGCTGCCATATAATTACCCGGAGCTGCCTGACGTGGGCAAGTCTCTGTACAATCTCCGCATGCATAACATAACCACAGTTCCTTGCTGCCCAGAATCTCATCTTTCTGGCCCAACATCCCATGGCGAATAAACATACGTGGAAAGTTTGCATCTTCAGCAGTTATATTACATACTGCCGTACAGCTTCCACAGTTATAACATGCATCAAAATCATATGCACCATATTTTTTAATATCACTTGCAAACGCTGGATTTATTTTCGACATACCTCTATTTCTTTTTCAAATTATAAAAATAATACTCATCCATATCATCAATTTCGCCTGTTTCAACGTCACCATATTTTCTTAACGACATCAAAGTAAAAGTAACATCCCCAATAGGAATATTAATTTCTTCGGCTATTTGCGGAATAGTTTTCTCTCCTGATTCAAGAGCTTTTAAGATCAATTTTTTGAGTTTAACATATTCTTTTCTCTTTTCCTGAACCTCCGGATTTACGGTTCTTTTCTCTTTAATTACATTTATTGTTTTTCGTTTTTCTGCTGTCATAATATTTTATTTATCATTAAATGTAATTAAGCGATCATAGCATCTATAATACTCTCCATTTCAGCATTAGAATATCCAATAAGTTCGATTGCATCAACCGGACAAACTGGCAGGCACATTCCGCAACCTTTGCACTTTGCTTCAATAACTTCAGCAACGGCTTTTCCATCCAGATCTGTTTTTAGGATTGCATCATATGGACATGCTTTTGTACACTCATCGCACCAATCACAGGTACCTTTATTGATTTTCGCCAAAGTTGGTTCAAGTTCAATTTCACCTTTATTTAAAAGTGTGTTTGCCTTTGAAGCGGCTGAAAGCGCTAACTTAACAGCTTCAGTAATATTAAATGGTGCCTGGCATGCGCCTGAAATAAACACTCCATCTATAACAGTTTCAACAGGTTTCAACTTCAAATGGATCTCATTGAAAAATTTGTCCCTTCCAATTGGTACTTTAAGAATTTCCCCTGTTCGTTTCTCTGCTCTTGGAGTCATTCCGGTAACAAGTACAACAAGATCCACTTCAGCTTCAAATTCTTTTCCAGCTGTAAGGATATCATTTGCCTTTACAATTGTCTTACCATTTTCAACTAAAACACTTGCCCTATTTTCTTCATCAACCTGCAAATAAATATCACCCTTTTCGGATGATTCTTTATATAACAACTCCTGCTTTCCATATGTCCTGATACCTCTGTTAAAATGATAAGATGTTATCCCTTCATACTTATTCTGAATTTGAATTGAAGAATGTATTGCAGAAGTACAACAGTAACGCGAACAATATTTATTTTCACCATCAACCTGACGGCTACCGACACAGTATATATACGCTACACTTTTAATCTTCTTATCTTTATATATCAGTTCATTTTCATCAAGTTCGATAAGTCTTTTAAACTGTGGTAATGTGATGACATTATCAATTTCACCATAGCCATATTCACCCTTTGGAGGCTCATATGGGTCAAAGCCTGTTGCAAGTAATACAGCACCAACTTTAATATCAATAAACTCTTCTTTTTGATGCAGATCAATTGCCTCACAAAATTGCTCACAATCTCCACATTTTGTACATGCTTCGTCGTCGATAGCAGGGCATTTAGGAAACTCGCTTTTAAAATTTTTATAGATCGCTTTCCTTTTAGTTATGTTAAAGTTGAAATCGTCAGGTACTTCAACCGGACAAATATCAATAGCCTGCTGTAATTTCTTATCAAATTCAGCATCATCCGTTTTAACACAATCCATTTTTATAAGACGAGGAGAAATTTTAAGCTTCACCTCAAAATTCCCCACACTACCACTTGTTGAATTTATACTGGTACCGGTAAAAAGTGTAATATTTTCTCTTTTCTTCAGTTCGGTAAAGAGCCTTGTAATTACTTCTTCTCCCGACTCATTAGTTTCGAACAAGCTGTTCCACTGCGATGTTCTTCCGCCAACAAAATGTTGATTTTCAATTATATAAACATAAGTACCCATATCTGCAAGTTCTATTGCAGCACGTATTCCGGCAATTCCTGCACCTACAATGAGTACAACATTTGTAGCAGTGATTTTTGGGGGAGTTAAAGCTTCTGAAAGCTTAACTTTAGCAAGAGCGCCTTTAATAATATGAATAGCTTTCTCTGTTGCTCCTTTTGGATCATTAGAATGCGCCCATGAAACTTGCTCTCTTATATTTGCCTGAACATAATTATAAGGATTCAACCCTGCACGTTCAGCAACATTTCTAAAAGTAAATAAATGCAATTTAGGTGAACAGGAGGCAATTACCAGGCCATCAAGTTCATGCTCCTTGATATCGTCAACTACCTCTTTCTGTGTAGAGTCAGCACAGGCAAACATAGTAGTTTTAGTAATCAGGACGCCATCTTCTTTTGCAATTTCTTCTTTTACTTTTTCAACATCAACATAATCAGCTATGTTATTACCACAGTGACATACATAAACACCTATTTTCTTTTTCATTTTGACCTCCTTAAGTAACTTGCTGTTTCTGATGATGCTGCTCCTGCTGATGAAATTGAATCAGGTATATCCATGGGCCCTGAAGCGGCACCGGCAACAAATACACCATCAATAGAAGTTTTCGCAGGATTACTTAATTCATCAATTTGTTTAACATAGCTGAATTTATCTAAATCAAGGTTATTATTTTTGAAAAGGTCACGAGGCAGCTGATTTGCCAGAATACCCACAGATAAAACAACCAGATCATGTTCTGCTTCCTTTACCACACCTTCGTGAATATCTTCGTATCTTAGTTTTAAATTACCATTTTCCAATTCAGCAATTCTACCTATTTTACCCTTTACAAATTCAACTCCCATACCTTTCGCTTGCTGATAAAACTCCTCAAAACCTTTTCCAAAAGCTCTGATATGCAGATAATATATCGTTACATCAGCCATTGGTAAAGCACCCATAATTAACTGGGCCTGCTTAGTAGAGTACATACAACAAACTTGTGAGCATATCGGGTTTCCGACAACCTCATCTCTTGAGCCTGTACATAGGACATAAGCAATATTATCCGGCATTTTACCATCCTTGGGTCTAAGGACAGAGTTATAAGGCCTGGTTGGAACAAGCTGTCGCTCCATTTGCATAGAGGTAATAACATTTCCAAACTTCCCATAGCCATATCTTTCAATTTGAGTAGGATCAAATAAATTGTAGCCACTAGCTACAATCACTGATTTGGCAGTTATATTAACTATCTCCATCTCCTGGGTAAAATCAATTGCATCTGCAGAACAAACCTTTTCGCAGGCACCACAAAGAATACAATTTTCAATATCTATTGCTGCTACACGAGGATTTGCAATACTAAATGGAATATAGACTGCTTTTCGTCCAACTAAATCCCATTGGTATTCATCATCAACAACAATAGGACACACCTCTTCACACTCCTGACAACCTGTACATGCATCTTCAATGACATACCGTGGTCTTTTCTCAATACTTGCGTCAAATTCGTTTTCGCCCTTTTTATCAATTTCTAGCACTTCGCTATTTGATAAAATAGTGATATTAGGATTTCGGGCACATTCCGAAACCTTAGGTGTTGTTATACAAGCAGCACAGTCAAGTGTTGGGAAAACTTTACTTAGATGAATCATCTTCCCTCCTATAGAAAGATCCTTCTCAACAATTAAAACCTTATAACCAGAATTTGCCAGATTCAACCCTGATTCCTGCCCAGCAATTCCACCACCTATCACAAGTACATCGTATTGTTTTTGGTTTTTTTCTTGCGACATAATTATTACTTAATTCGTATTTTCTGTTTTAGATAAATATTTCGTAAAACTATCCATATGTTTCACAAAGGACTCTGCACAAACGGAACATACTGCTGCCATTTTTAATCTTGCAGGGTCAATTTTCTTTGCTTTCATTAGCTCATGAGTATTCCCGACAATTATACCTGTCAACTCGCTACATGATTCACCATATGGACAGTCAGTACCGTCAGCTGCAATAAATACTCCATCATAGCCTTTTTCAAAAGCGTGCATTATCCATCTCGATTTTATTGAGCTGGAACAAGGAACAGTTATTGTATAAACGGTGGGTGAATAATGAATTTTCATTAACCCTGCAAGGTCAATTGCAGGGTCAGAAATCTTATCAGTAGAAAATACAAGAATTTTTGCTTTTTTCTCTGTATCCATTCTGTTAATTATTTCTTCATGAAAATTTTAAAGAAGCCTGATTCTTCAGCGGTACCAAGATATTCGTGTCCTTTTTTATTGGCCCATTTAGGAATATCTTTTTTTGTCCCTTCATCAGAGGATAAAATTTCCATTATATCGCCAGGATTGATTTCTCCTATAGCTTTTTTTGCAGCCAATAACGGTCCGGGGCATGCAGTTCCGCGAGCATCAATTGTCTTTGCAATTGGTAGTGCATTTAATTCTTCATTTGTCATAATAAATTCTCCTATTTTTTAAGTTTAAATAAATAAATGGACATCTGCCTCTTCGGCTGCAGTAATATATTCACCGATACCACAGATATCATCAACTAATTCATTGAAATCTTCAATTTTTTCGCCACCCCACAATTTTCCTGCAAGGCTGCAAACATGAATCTTAACATTTGTAAGCTCTTTAGCTTGTTCAAAAAACTCATGCCATTTAGGGACATTAACTTTTTCCAGTGCTTCAAAAAACTCTTTCTTCAAGTGTGTTGCTTCCGCAAGATTGTCAATCTTATCCTCATTACCTTTAATAAAAGCACGTGCACCCTGGAGTAATACAAATACTTCAACATCCATATCATCAGCTGCAGAACCACTTAACACTACCCCTGCTCCTATTAATTTATCCACACTTCCTGAAAAAAGTGCCATACACATTTTTGCCATTTTAACTCCTTTTCTTTTTAATGATGGTTAATAAATAATTAAATTATATATATTGATTATAGAACAAGAATCAAGTATTAGTGATTTTCGGTTTAGTCTAGACAATATCCTCCCTATAACCAAAATAGGTATTCCTTGTTTGATATTCAAATCAATCCTTAATTACGACTAAATGATTAACAAATTGTCAGCCTCCACAGCCACCTTCTTCTTCGGCTGGGGCTGCTGCTTGTCCGCCGGCTTCACCAGTTCCCTCTTCGATCAACTCAGGATAAACCTCTATCCATTTTTCCCATCCGCCATCAACAATAAATACTTCTTTGAATTTTAAATATTTTAATGACTTTGATGCAAGAGCTGCCCTGTTAACAGACTGAGAATAAATATATATTTTATCTCTTCTGTTTGTCAATTTGCTTGAAAACTCAAGGATGCCTCTTGGGATGTTTACTGCGCCGGGAATATGTCCTTCAACATATTCATCTGCCTCTCTGCAATCGATGATCTTATAATCATGTCCATGATCACATATAAGTTTAACATCATCAACAGATATTACATTGACCCCTTCCATGGCATTACTTACCATATCTCCAACATTATCATATACTACATCAGTATTTGGGTTACAGCTCATTAATACAGAAGCAAGCAATATCAAAAGGAAATGATTTAATTTAAAAATTTTCATATCAAATATTTTTAGCATTAATCCTGAAAATTATTTTGTTTTCCATTCATTCCATCCACCATCATATATTTTCACATTGGGATAATTCAATATACTTGTTAGTGTCATATAAACTACCCCTGCACGTGCACTTGTTGCACAGTACAAAATGATTTCCTTGTCAGAAGTAATTCCAGCTGTTTTAAGCGAACTCGTCATAGTTTCAGCAGACTTAAGTGTGCCGGGTTCCACGTTAATAATTTTCTTGTATTCAAAGTTTATAGATCCTGGGATATGGCCTTCACCATATTCCTTTGCACTTTGTACATCTACGACCACAACTTTTGGATTACTCAGTTTTGCTTTCAGGTCGGCATAAGAGATATAGATTTTTTTGTTAACCACTGGTGTAACAGCAACTTCAGGTTTTTTTGTTGCTATTTTAGTTACCGGTTTTCTTGCAGCTCGCCATGCTTTCATATGGCCATTCATTATCTTAACATCCTTATATCCCAAATATTTAAGTATCCAGTATAATCTACCGGCATTGATATTTTTACCATTATCATAAATGATAACTTTTTTATTCATACCAATTCCTTTACCGCCTAATATTTTTGCAATATCTGCAGGGCTTTTAAGAATACCTTTTGGTTCGCCATCTTTGCATAATGAAAGTATGTCAATATTTACTGCATCTTTAATATGAACTTTTGCATAGTCAACAGGCTTTCTGGTTGAAACAATAATAACATTAGCATCAGCCATTATTTTTCCTGTTTCTTTCGCAGAGATCAAATCTCCCTGGGCATAGCCAACATTAATATTAAGAAGAACTATACTTGCTATTAAGACTATAGCTAAAAATATCTTTTTCATTTTTTTGTCCTTTCGTTATTAATTATTTATCATTAAAATTTAACCTGTAGCTGTAAGAAGAACATATCATTTTCGATTTCTGTTTCTTCCGCGCTATACAAATAATTCAACTGAAGTCTTGTCCAGTCGTTGGGGAAAACATTCAAACCAAATGTGAGAGTTCCTTCCATATTTTTATCCTCATCAATGTTCGGATCATAAGATTCATATTTTATTACAGGCTGGAGGTTCCAGGGTGTCATATACATTGCTGCTACCCAATATCCATTCCTTTCAACAGAACCAATATGTGTAACCAATGGATCACCACAACCGCCACCAGTAGTATAAGAACCATCATCTTTACCAGCAATATATTCTCCCTGAAAGAGGATATTCTTATATTTCACTTCAATTTCTCCGGCATACCTTGTTTTCTTATCATCATCCATATCTACAACTTTAGATTTTGATTCTCCATATCTGAAGCTACCTCCAACTCTTAACCATTTTAACGGATGAAAAACCAATCTGGCAGCAATATCTTTCTTTGTGTTATTATCCATAACATTCATTCCAGTTCCATTCAAAATACCCAGGCTATATTGTACCAGAGAGGTATCATTACCACCGGAAATCATAAGCCCGATATCACGGAATGGAGTTGCAAGTTCTCTTACAACCCTGGAGCGTTTAACAGTATGCAGGGCCTGGCAAGGTGTATTTAATTCAAGCGAAAAAGGTGATTTAAATTGTCCGATTGAAATTTTCGCCCAGGGAGCAAAACGTGAGTATGTAATAAAAGCATCTAACAAGAATGGATTGTCACTCATGAAAGCACTTGTCTCAACCATTACATAATAACTAAAGTCGTAAGGAATGTTTCCTACAAATCCGAACCTTGCTCTTTCAAAATTAAAGGAGGATATGTTATCACCTCCATCCACCTGCTTAAAAGTATACATAGGCTGAATGTAACCAACAACTGTTACACCTTCATCGGATGATGATTCCATACATCCTTGTGCGTACGTTCTCATTGAAGCCACACTTAATAAAACTACTAAGATTAATAATATTTTTTTCATATCCATTAATTTTAAGGTAGAATAGCTAAGTCTTTTTAATATAATAAGATGAGGATTAGCTATTCCACCTAATAATATCTAAAAACAATTATTGATACAGATTATGGTCCTGTTACGTATGTATAATCTTCAGAAGCTACCCACTTGTGAGCCTGAAGATCATCATAGATCATAGCATTAGCACCAAATTTCAGGCTCTTTGCATCAAAGCCAAGAACAGTAAGATAAGCAGTGATCATAGATGATGTCTGGCCTGTCCAGCAATATGTAACAATAGTTTGCGCTGGGTCAAGTTTTTGCATATCACCATCGACTAAATTCATCGGATTTATACGGTACGCTCCGTTAATATGTCCATAAAGTGTAACATCAGCCTCAGCCCAGTAATTGTTAATATAATAATTAGTTGGTGTAGCGAGTACATCAGCTGCAACTACTCCTTTAAAACCAGCGGCTAACATAGCAGTAACCTGTTCAGCCAGAATTGATGCGCCATCTGTAGCTGAAGTAGTAATAGTTGGGTTACCCCATATTGCAGGTGTAGCAGTGGCAGTTGTAACCCACTCAGCATTACCAACTGCAATATTAGCAGTAGCTCCTGTCCATAGGTCAAAATCAGCGGTCCATCCACTCATTCCCCATTTCATAACTTGTGCATCAGCATATCCGCTAAGGAGCAATGCTATAACAGCATGACCAGCTCCCTGGCCGGTTTTACAAATCACTAACACCGGTACAGTAGCATTTGCTGCTTCTGCAACAACATCCGTCATGGCAACATTATGAGCTCCGTTAACATGTCCGGCTTCAAATTCTGTTTGTGATCTTATGTCCATGATATAAAAACTAGCTTCATTGCCATGAACAGCAGAAGGTGCAACAATCCATGTATCCAGCATATTCGACAGATCCATGTTGTTTGCGGTGAGATAGTCACCAAGGACTTCAAACTTGGTTTTTTCTACCGTTGGATCGTCATCATCATCTTTTTTACAGCTGACACCGATCACGAGTTGTACCATTACAAGTACCATAAACACTCTAAATATCCAGTTTACTTTTTTCATAATTTTCATTTTTTTAATTAATAATTAAGGTTTATTTTTATAATTAGGGTTGTAATTATCATCCTCCACAGCCACCTTCTTCAGCAGGAGCTCCACTACCTGTAGTGAGTTCAGGATCCCAGGCAATAATACCTCCGTGCAAATTCTTTACATTGGTATAACCAAGTTCCAATAAAGATTTTGTGGCAAGTATGCCTCTATCTCCTGCTTTGCAATAAATAACTATTTCATCTTCTTTAAGAGGTGTATATAAAAATTCTTCTTCCCAAAAAGCATCATCACCAATTTTAAATTCAAGAACTCCTCTTGGTATACATAAAGACCCGGGAATACTACCTTTTTTATATTCTGCAGGTTCACGAACATCAATAATCTGAAACTCTTCTTCCGCTTCCAGCTTTGCTCTTAACTCATCTGCTGTTAATTCTGAAATACTGGCTTTTGCACCTTCAGCCATTTCTTTGCCATTCTCATATATTGCAGTACAAGATGACAGCACTATTAAAATGCATAGAAATGTAAATATTTGATTTAATTTTATTTTAATCATGATTTTAGAGTATTAGATTAATATGCGCTAAATTTTCCGGTTTTCTCATTCCATTTAACAAAAACATACCATATAAGTATTATAAAAATCATAAGAGTAAAAGCACCCGGATATCCGATATAATCAGGAAGGAAACTTTTGAATCTAAGGTTTTGTGGAATAATCTCAACAAGAGGTTTAACAATATATAATTTTGATATTGGGGATATAAGAAGGAATCCTAAAGCTGAAGCCCATAATTTAACCTGACCTTCACCAACACGCCAGAGTGTACCAACGGCACAGCCACCGGCAACTGTCATACCAACACCAAAAACGAAACCACCAATACCTGCTCTAAGGAAGAAATGTGGAAATACCCAGGTCATTTCTCTGGCTCTTACTCCAACATCACCAATACCTATTCCAAAATATTTAATTATTGTAAATCCGAATATTCCCATCAACAGGCCCGCCATAACGCCTACCGAGCCGTCTGATTCACCAGTCATAAACGGATCACGAAAACCCTTAACAATACAAAATCTTGAACGCTGGCTTATTAAGCCCATCAACATACCAATAATAATAAACCATGCCATTATCTTATTATCACCTGAGTATCTGTAAGCAACAATAAATGTAATAATCAGAACAATCCAGCCAAGATATCTCTGCCATCCGCCTTTTTTAGCTGAAGCTGCTAAGAAGGTATAGCTTTTACCACTACTGAAGCTGGGGAATTTTTCCATTTCCCACAATAAATATTTTAATGCCACTATAGTTCCGAAAAACAAACCTAAAGTGAATATTATAGCTCCTCCTGAAAGTGCAGGCAATCCACTAAAAAATGATCCGATTGAACAGCCAAGACCAAAAGTAGCTCCCAATGCCATCAGACCACCACCAATAAATCCTTTTATTAATTCTCCTTTTGGAGGAATCCTAAAGGCAAACTCTTTCGATAAGAGTGCAGCAATGAATGATCCTAACACCAGAAAAATACAAAGCATTCCATAAAAACTCAAACTTAAAGGCTTTGTACCATCCAGTCCAAACATTCCTACCATTTTATAAACATTTTCTCCCCAAACATTAAATCCGCCACTGGCTCCCCATGGGCTTTTAATCGCAAACAAAAAAACATTCAAAGCACCTAATACGATACCTCCTACCCAAACAGGCCAATGTTTTGAGAAAAATATTCTAAACAACTGACTTAATATGCCAGGTTCTTTATTTGTTTCAGCCATTTTTGCCTCCTACTTTTTCTGAATAACAAAACGAAAAACTCCACCATCCATATCCTCTTTTGATAAAAGAACATTACCTGTTTTATCACACCATTTCGGCACATCAGATTTTGAGCCAGGATCTGTTCCAAGCATTTCAATAACTTGTCCCGAACTAAGACCTTTTGCGGCTTTTGCAAGTTTCAGCATAGGCATTGGACATGAAAGTCCTTTGCAATCCAGTGTTTGATCAATTTTGGTTTCCATAATAATGTTAATGTATTAGTTAATAATATTTTGCTTTTACTTTTTTAAATAAGCTTCGGCAAAGATTATTATTAATTTGTATTCCATAAAGAAATTTGATATGACAGAATTCTTATATAATAGTGAGAAATTTCAAAATATTTATTGATCTATATCAATAATTTATATGATTTAATTGTATATTTGCACCTACGTAATTTCTTATATCATGGATAATGCATTTTCAGAAGAATCCCACACACATAACAGCTGTACTGTTAGTCAGTATCATATAAATGTTTTTGATCACATTACAGATGACGAGGCTAAGGAAATTGAAAGAAATCAGGTTAAAGTCAGCTTCAAAAAAGGAGAGATCATTGCTAAACAAGGTTCATTTGCTTCACATATAATATATGTAACAAGTGGATTGATAAAAATCTATATTGAGAGTTGCAATAATGAAATATTGATTTTAAAAATTGTACCTCCCGGTAATCTTATTGGCATTAACTCATTATTTGAAAAAAACAACGTATTCCCTTTTTCTGCAATGGCTTATCAAGACGCCTCAGCAAAACTGATTGATATAAATGTATTCAGGAAAATTGTAAAGCAAAATGCCGAATTTGCATTTCAAATTATTAACGTATTTAGTACAAACGCACTTCAAATTTATGGCAGGTTTTATTGCTTTGAGAAAAAGCAATCCTACGGACGCCTGGCAGATATAATACTTTGCCTGGCTGATAATATTTATAAAAGCAACGAATTTGAGCTTTTTCTCACTCGTAAAGAATTAGCTGAACTTGCTGGAATGTCGCCTGAAAGTGTTGTAAGAATGCTTAAAAAGTTCAAAGATGAAGGTCTGATAAAGGAAAAAGGTAAAACCATCATAATTTCCGAACCCGAAAAACTCAGGCAAATAAGCATACTTGGCTAGCTTCAACTAAACACAATAGCCGTAGAAATATAAGCACGTGTAAGCACACACTTATCTAAGTATGTAAATCATAATATACATATTCTTTATTTTGACATATAAATTAATGTATTAACTTTGCTTAAACATTAAGTCGTTAATTTTATTAAAATAGGAAAAAATGAAGACTAAGCCATTATTGAAAGTATCCATTATTGCAATATTTACACTGATCTTTATTAGTAGTGATGTGATAAGTAAAGCAAATAAAAATGTGTTTTTTCAGGAATCAGGCAATAATTCACTGTATCAGTTTTCCGGTTCAACTCATAATGTTAGCTATCCTGATAGCACAAAAGTTAGAAGTTGTACACATAAAAACCTCTACCTGCAAAAATTTCAAGCTTCAGGACAAGCTGAAAATTATTATCCACCATCATTGGAACAAATAAAGCCAGAATACAAATATCCAACTAACTCTAAAGGATGGGAATTAGTTGATTCTATTAATATCAATTCCTATATTCATACCAACAAGCATATAGGAATAGAATTTAACAGTAATAACAAAGGCATTCAAATTATTTCGAATTTTAATCAATTATGCCCTGAAGCAATATCAGCCATTGAGAAATCTCCTGTATGGATACAGCCAGCTTTGGAAAGTACACTTTCTCAGTTACCGATAGCCCAACAACAAGTATTTGCTAATATTATTAACAATGCACAGGATCCTTACATTGACGAAATTGCCTTTTGTATTGCTCATTCCTCACCTCAGTATCTGACATCATCTTATTGTATTCCTGAAATATTCCTGGAAAATGCATTATTAATATATAAAAATGACAGTAGCTTATCTTATGTTGAGATAATTGATTATGGAAACTCAATAACTGATAAAGATTATTATACAACTGCCAAATACTGGAAATTAAATAGTGATTCCGTATTGGTTCAGGTGGAAATTCCAAAGGAAATATATTATTGGTACATTGTACATCTGAAAATTACTGATGAAATTCCGGCATATATTAACCCAAATATTGTTGAGAGCAACAGCTCACATTCTAATAACATTGCAAGCCCGCCAACCGGGAAATTCTGGAGGGATTACCTCTTTAATTATGCGGATGCAGGTTATCCGGTTTTAAAGGATATGCTTTCAAATTGCACAATAGTCTGGGATAGCACATCTGCTGTCGACAGTACTACAAATCATGTAATTGCTGTGATTACTGAATGGGTAAAACAATCACTTGGGTTCACTTCAAACAATGAACGACCACACCAGCCTGTACGAATTTACAAAAAACACATCGGCAGATGTGGTGAACATGCTGATTTTACTGTGGCTGCTGCCCGTGCTGCACTTATTCCAAGTACAAGCATATTATGTTTTTCTGTTGACCATACCTGGAATGAGTTCTGGGAAGAAGGGTGGTTTCAGTGGGAACCTGTTAATACATCAATAAATCGCCCGCTTACATACGAAAACGGATGGGGATGGTCCTTCGGATCAGTTTTCGAAGTTAAAAGCAATGGGTTGATTTCGCCTGTTACACCCAGATATTCAGAAGGAATATCTACTATTAATGTTTTTGCGCTTGACAATAACAACCAGCCAATTGACGGAGCAAAGATCATTGTTGCAGTTCAATCCGGAGCTGATATTTTTTACGATAGTTATGGCTTCACTGATAATGAAGGAAAATATACATTTACTGTTGGAGAAGACAGAAAATACTATTGCCGCCTCGAATCTTCTAACGGAAATTTCCCAACAGCAGCCAATACAGTAACCTTACTTGTTTCAAACAGCATTCATGGCCAAACATACAACAAATCACTTAAGGCTTCAGGAATTATGCCTGCAAATGACATTACTCAAATATTAATACCTGCAGATACGATTGACGATTACAAATTATTAATTCAGTTTAATACTCCAAATCAAATAATCAAAGGAAAGATATGGCATGATGATATTGACAACTCTCTTTTTTATGATGGTAACCAATACGGATTATGTGATTTCTTTATAACAGATTCTATTAATTATGATATCTTTGTTAATGATCAGGCATTTGATGCTTTTCATCATTTATCAGATGTTGATCACGGATCCGACACATTTAATATACCGATAGAGTCATGTTGGTACGCCCTTTTTAATAATGGAAATAATCTGAACAACCCACAGCATGTATCTGCTACCGCATATTTATTTAACTATGATATAAGTTCCATAACAGAAAAAACGAAAAAAGATCATTTCCATCAGCAAAATTATCCTAATCCTTTCATAAACAATACAACTATAGCATATACCCTGGAAACACCGGCTTATGTAAAGCTTGAGATCACAGATAAATACGGGAAATTAATAACAACACTTGTAAACCAAAAGCAGGAAAGAGGTAATTACTCTATATTATGGAATGCAGTCGGAATTACCTCAGGAATTTATTTCTGCCGCCTCACTCTTGATGATAAAGCTTTTGTGAAGAAAATTGTTAAGGTTAAATAGTGAAAAATGGATAACGAAAAGTGAAAAACGTAGTCAGTGACACTATTCAGCCTTTTTCACACCTGCTGCAACTAAACCTTTTTCTCCGTCCTTCACTTCAAATTCGACAATTTGCCCGGGTTCCAACCTTATATTAGGATCCTCAAGTCCTGAGCGATGAACAAAGATATCTTTTTCTTCTTCTGATTTAATAAATCCATACCCTTTGATCTCATTAAACCATTTTACTGTTCCTTTCATGATTCTGTAATTTTATTATTGTTATTGATGTGTAGAGTGCTTTTATATTTAGCAATGTCTATATTCGACGACATTTTCAAACGTATGATTATTTGAAGCAGTTTATAATATTTATATAATTGTCCTTTATCTGCTTAACACAAAATTACTAAATTATCTTAATCAATAACTTTTTGTTAAACCTGAGTTGTGATTAAATTTGTCGTGTTCTCATGTTTTTTTAGGAATACTTACCCAGAAAGTTGTCCCCTCCTTTATTTTACTTTCAAACCAGATCTTTGCTTTATGAATTTTCACAACCTGTGAAACGATTGACAGCCCCATCCCTGTACCATCCCTATCGAGTGCCTTAGCATTTTGTGCCCGGTAAAATTCCTCGAATATTTTAGTCTGGTCATCTTCAGCAATTCCAATTCCTGTATCAGCAACTTTAATCAGAACACTTTTTCTCCGGTCTTT
>JAIOTT010000085.1 GCA_021106655.1 Bacteroidales bacterium | reverse complement strand
TTTGATTTTACTGACATTTCAACTGAAAGTATCATCATTGCTGCTGTTGGCTATATTATTGTTTTTTCTGCACTGCTTATAATGTATTACATCTTTAATAACTTAAAAAAGCTAATCAATGTTAACATTAAAATTAAACTTAGAAAACAAGGGAAACATCAACATTTAAAAAGTAATGGAGATCTTTATTTACCGGGAGATGTTAGTGCAGCAATCAGTATCTCTCTGTTTTTATACTACGAGCAATTTCATGATGAGGAGGATTATATTTTAACTATAAAAAAAATCTCAAAGCGGTATTCTCCCTGGAGCTCTAAAATTTATGGTATTATGGATAATACACCAAGATAATATACAATGAAGAATTTTAAATTTACTATAAAAGGTCATGTTTACGATGTAGATATTTTAGAAATTGAAAATAATATCGCAAAAGTTGAAGTAAACGGTACTGTGTATGAAGTTGAGATTCATAAACAAGTTAAGGAGACAAAAACGCCAACAATTGTAAGGCAGAATCTACCGCCATCTAAAGAACATAAAACACTTATTACTTCGCAAATAACTAAAATTAATGCTCCATTGCCAGGAAATATCATGCAAATATTTGTTAAAGAAGGCGATAATGTTGAAAAAGAAGATAAGCTTCTTATGATGGAAGCTATGAAAATGGAAAATACTATTCTGGCTGAAAAGAGTGGAATAATCAAAAGTATTAATGTGATCTCTGGTGATTCTGTATTACAAGGAGATACGCTTTTAGAGATAGAATAATTGCCAAATGAAAAGATTTATTTTAGTTATTATTATATTGTTTTCATTATCATTACTATCAGTTGCTTTTAATAGCAATGCAAGCGACAGTAATGGAGAATCATTGGAACAAGCAATTTCAAACCCCATTGATCAAGGTATAGGTGGGGTTTTAAATTTTTTGGGATACACCGGGTTTTCTAATGCTACAGTTGGTCATTTTGTGATGTTACTTGTTGGTTTGTTTTTCATATTTCTAGCAATAAAATACGATTACGAGCCACTATTATTAATACCTATTGGTGTTGGTATCCTGATAGGTAATATACCATTCACTGAAAATGCAGGATTGAAAATAGGAGTGTACGAAGATGGTAGTATTATGAATTATCTGTATTATGGTGTGAAATATGGCATATATCCACCTTTAATATTTTTGGGAATTGGTGCCATGACAGATTTTTCTTCTTTAATATCAAACCCTCGCCTGATGTTACTTGGTGCTGCTGCACAGGTTGGAATATTTATTACATTTTTAGGTGCATTGTCATTGGGTTTTAATATTTGTGAAGCAGGCGCTATAGGAATAATTGGTGGAGCAGATGGACCAACAGCTATTTTTTTATCATCAAAATTAGCGAATGGTGATATTATTAATGGATTAAAAACAGCTAACCTGATCGGACCAATAGCTATTGCTGCTTATTCATACATGGCATTAGTTCCTGTGATACAACCACCAGTAATGAGGCTATTAACTTCAAAAGAAGAGCGAAAAATAAAAATGAAGCCACCAAGAGCCGTCTCAAGACTTGAAAAAATCTTATTTCCGATTATTTGTTTATTACTTACTGCCTTTATCTCCCCAAGTTCATTACCCTTACTAGGTATGCTTTTCTTTGGCAATATATTAAAAGAGAGTGGTGTTACCAAAAGACTGGCTGAAACAGCAAGAACTTCACTTATTGATATAATTACAATTATCTTAGGCGTGGCTGTAGGTGCATCAACTCAAGCTACTGTTTTCCTGACACCACAATCCATAATGATATTTGTTTTAGGAGCTATATCATTTATAATTGCTACTGCAGGTGGTGTGATTTTTGCAAAAGTGATGAATCTATTTCTGGCCAAAGAAAATAAAATAAATCCGTTAATCGGTGCAGCAGGTGTTTCGGCGGTTCCTGATAGTGCACGTGTAGTTCAAAATGAAGGATTAAAGACAGACCCTACTAATCATTTGCTTATGCATGCCATGGCTCCAAACGTCTCAGGAGTTATTGGGTCTGCAGTTGCTGCAGGTATCTTGTTGAGTTTCTTGCTGTAAACTGCTCCTGTAACTGCTACTTTTTTCCAGGTTTCAGGATGGAAACTGGAAATTAGAAAATAGGACGTAGAGTCTTTATTGTTCTTCCCAATTTCAAATTTCAAGTTTCTTGTCTCACATCTCATAGTCTCACATCTCACAATCTCATGTCTCATATCTAAAAAAAAGCCGCCGAAATAAATTCCAGCGGCTCTTTAAGGTTAAAGGTTGTATTGTATTAAAGGAAAATTTAGAAATTAAATCCAATCTCAAATTCCCACTGATTCATTGATAACTCAATCTGTTGATTTTCATCTCCTAAAGGAACAAATCCAGGATTAAGGATCATAACATTTGGATCTGGTGGTCATGACCATTCCGGGTTTGGAATCATTGGCATCATCTCCTGAGATTTCCATTTGTCATATTCTAAATGAATAAAGTGTGAAAAATAAACTTATATATATTTTGAATGCAAATATATATATAAATAAATTTATACATTTATTTTATTTGTAATTTAGAGTTATTCTGCTTAAGACTCTCTAAAAGTCAAGAAAAATTCTTATCTTTGAGATAATTTATAATATGATTGATGATATATTGAGATGGTTTTGAAATTTAGATTTTACTATTTGAATTTTTTGGATTTTGGATACTTCGACTTCCGCTCAGCACAAGTTATAGATATTTGAGTTTAATTTATAATAATCATTAATTATGGAAAAAAAACGAATATTGATCGTTGATGATGATACTGATCTGTTAAGTTCTATCCAGATAATCCTGGAAGATCGTAATATTGACGTTCACACTGCCTCTACAAAAAGAGAGGGTTTAGATTTATTGAAAAGCCTTAGCCCTGATTTATTAATTCAGGATATTATGATGGAAAGTGACCTTGAAGGCTTTGGAATATTGAATGCTCTTAAATCAGATCCTGAGTATAGAAAATTGCCTATTATAATGTTGACAGGTATAGCTGAGGCAATGGAAGTCAATTTCAGGTCTGCTATTGAAGATGCAGATATGTTTCCAAATGTTGTTTTTCTTGATAAGCCGGTTGAACCGGATGTTTTGTTTACTGAAATAAATACTCTGTTACAATAGTCT
>JAIOTT010000497.1 GCA_021106655.1 Bacteroidales bacterium | reverse complement strand
TGGTGAATGTTATCCTTTGCTGGAAGTTTATTCTGTTGATGCTGAAGGAAATTCAAATCAACTTTTCTTAATTCCTCCTGTTGATTATCCAATAAAACTTGATCAATCAAATCATTATCGTTTAATATTTTATAATGAAGAGATATATAGAAATTGGAAATATAGCTATAAAATTAAGCTGAAAGAAAATGATAATTGGGATCCCCACCCCACGTTAGAAATTGGAACCAATGGTTTCGGTCAAATATTTATGGAACAGGATATAATATTCAGATATGGATAACCCTACGATGTCTTGATTGTTATTATGTTATCAGTTCTTACCCGTAACTCGTAACCTGCAACTCGCAATGAAGTTATACCGTAGCTTGTCCAGCTTAGGATCTATTTACTATTTAGTAACATCAATACTCTCTTCCTTAATAAATTTTGGTTTGTACTTAGGTACACTGCCCTCGCTGTTCAGGTTATATTGGTATAACATTACAACGTCCAGATCTGAACCTGACCATTCACCAGGCTCAACAGTAAGAAAAGTCCTTACATCATGACTTGACTGATCTTCATCGATCCAGGAACCTGAGTTTGCATATATGCTTGTAAAGTCTTTTCCGACAGGATGAACTAAAATCTCCGGGAAATGGGAATGCCCGAAGGCAACAATTTTATATGGATCCAATGCTGTTGATTTTTGCATAAACTCGATTAGAGCAGCACCATATAGATCTACACCATTCAGGAGTGCAGCAAAGACAGTTAATGGCACCGGTACTTCATTAACAGTTTGAGTTTGTGGCCAGAGGTCTTCAATGTTGATAGCATACATGTGCTGTGCACCAATGAAGGAAAAGGGGTTTGAATAACCGTCGATGCCACCCATAAGAATATTTTTGGCGCTCATGTCTGGCATATCCATATTAAAATCATTTAAGGTATATAATATTGCAAGACTCCATGCAGTAAAGAATTCTGCAGAATCTTTAATCGATATTATTCTTTTGTTCATTTTTGCTGAACTTGATTCCATACCGGCTGCGTACAACCTCGAAATAAAATACCCCGGTGGAAGTTTATGGCTTGGGTTTACAAGTGGCTGTGGACAATTAAAAAAATCATAACGATGGCCATGTTCCATAATAATTCCATTTACAGGATTATATTTCCCCAGACCTTTTTCGTCACTCTTCCAAATTATACCGGGAATAATATCTTCAAGAGTTGATTGGGTTAACATCATATCATGATTTCCATGAATATATATAAGATCAATTTCCGCTTTGTTTGCAATATCTCTAAATTTATCAAAAACCGCACTGTTGGTCTGAGCATTGGCTATTGCTTTAAAGTACTCATCTGAATTGTTTATGCCTGATGCAGGATCGAAAGGATTTACAGTATAAGGAACCAACCATTCATCAAAGAGGTCTCCCATAATTACCAGCTCCTTCACATCATCATCATTATAAATAAACTCAAGAAAGTTTTCTAGTGCTTCTGCATTCTTACCAAACCAGCTATAGTGATTGTCATTTGCTCTTGGATCACCCATATGGACATCACTGATACATGCAATCAAAGTACGTTGTTTGATGCCGTCTTTAACACTTTTTGCACTACCAATGTGCTTTGAAGTAGTTCGCAGTTCAAAGGTCTCATCCTGTTTTAAACTCTTCCCGGAAGTAGATTTCAAATTTTTTGTAATTGTTAAGAGATATTTCCAACCGTCGTTCAGTTCAAAGTCAGTATGAAATTTCATCCATAGTATGTTGCCCGTAACCTCCAGATCATATTCTGAATCGAGAAAGCCCTGCTTATCTGAGAAAAAGAGACAATTTAAAAGTGTTGCCTCATCCAGATCCTGATCGAAAACCATTTCAATTGAGCGGGCATCATGATCTATGCTGTAATAGAGATCATGCTTAAGAGTTAGTTTAGGGAAAGAGATCCCCAGGTATTGGTCAGCCTGGATTTCGATTTCTTTATTACATGATTGAGGGACTATCATCAACATTGAAGCTAAAAGAATTGTGCTGAGAATTAATAGTTTCTTTTTCATAATTGGAATTATTGAATGGTTAGATTGTTTCTTATACCACGACGTATCACAAAGTACATCATGAAGGTACTCAAAGATTATATTTAAGTCACTCTTTCCTTTGTGTAACTTTGTGAATATCCTTTGCGCACCTTTGTAGTAAAATAAAATACAAGCAAATTAAACAAAAGTTTGTTTTTCTGAATGCTATTTTGTTTAATCAAAGATACAATTATTAATCTGTGAATCTGTGGCAAATTTGATTATCCATTATATTTAATATAAAGCCATAAATAAATCACTATTTTTACCAGGTAGTAAAACAATTATCAATAACCATAAACTAAATTCGTCAGAATTATGAAAACAAAAAGACTTTTAATTGCCACATTGTTTGGCGTAGTGTTTGGATTTGTATGTTTTGGATTTGCATCAAGCGGCCCTGAACCAATTGGATTGTACCTTGCCATCAATATTATTTTTGGCAGAACATTGATTGGTTTTGCAATAGGTATCAGCAGATTTAGCTTTGGGCATTGGAGTTTGCATGGCCTGATCATGGGATTGATATTTAGTGTTCCAGCCGCTTTTGGTGTTTTGATGATGCCTGAAACCCCGGACTTTTCTCCATCAATGATCTTCATTGCCACTATAGTGATGGGAATGATCTATGGCTTTTTGATTGAGCTTATCACTACTGTGTTTTTTAAAGCAAAGATGTAGAATAGTCGGCAGTCGGCAGTCAGTAGAATTAATTTACGAGCTTTACAATTCGCACGTCATGTGTAATCTGCTTCGCTGTAATTCATTTCGTGTAATTTATCCTACGGATGTAATTTACTTCGCGTTATTTAAAGGGAATTACTACCAATTACAATGAATTACAACCAATTACTATCAATTATAAAGAAGTTTCTGGCAAAATTAAATGTCTGGTAGGAGTATTATTGTTTTGTAATTCTGTACTTTTTCTATCTTTGCCAAATAAAATTAAAAATAAAACTAAAAATGAAAAGGATCCTTTTTATCACCCTTACAGCGTTTTTACTTGTTAATATTGCTTATTCACAAACATATAGGTATAATATAATCTCAAATGGTCAGAGTGTTGGAGAACTTACAGCAACACAAACTATAGGTGGAGGTTCAGCAACACAATCCACAGAGGGAGATGCTGCAACAAAACCTACAGGTGGAGATGACGCAACACAAGCCACAAGTGGAGAACAAAGGACAATAAATATTGTGAGTCATTTTAATGCTCATTTTTTTATTACAGTACATGTGAAATATGAGATGAACTGTAAGTATACTGATGGTAATCTTGTTGAATCATCTGTTGAGACTTTCAAGAATGAAGAATTACATTCATCATCAAAAGGAAAGAAAACAAATGGTGCTTATAAAACTATTGAGGATGGTGACGAATCTACTCATGAAGGTGACATTTTGTATAGTGGTGGCATGTTATACTTTAAAGAACCTAAAGGAATCACTCATGTATTTTCAGAAATTCATGCAATAGAAAAGCCGGTAAAGGAAGTTAATACAAACCATTTTATGATCACAGATCCGGAAACCGGGCATACAAACCAGTATTTTTACCGGGATGGTGTTTTACAGAAGATGATAGTTGGTAATGCACTGTTGACTTTTACTATGGTGCTGATCAGGTAGAATGTTGAATATCACTGTAATCTGATGTTTAATTTACTGCTCCTGTTCCTGCTACTTTCTACACAGTTACTCGTATGAAATTCACTGCCCATTTTACACAATCTTCAATAGTAATAAAACCATTCGACATCATAAGAAAAGTTGTTATAGCGCCAATGACCAGGCAAATTGCTAATATCTTTTCATAGGGTTTGAAGAGTTTTTCGCTTCTGTTTTTTTCCTTATGTGACCAGTAATACACAAATATCCCAAGAGAATAGAGAATAGTGGCCATTAGGATATATTTTAAGCCTGCCGCATAAATAAGCCAGAAAGCATAAACAGTGGCAACTATACCAGATATCAATGCATATAGTTTACCTTTATTATCAGAAGCTGATCCGTTTTTTCCGGAAGATAGCTTCCAAAGATATAATGCACTCAAGGCATAAGGAATAAGTATCATGGTTCCGGCCATGCTGATAATCGTAAGAAAGGCATTTTTTTCAACTATTACTGAGAACAAAGCTAATTGCATAAGTATGCTTGAGGCAATAAGAGATATGACGGGTGATTGTTTTTTATTTATTCGTTTAAAAACACTCGGCATCACACCTTCCTCAGCTGCCCTGTATGGGACCTCAGCAGTTATTATAGTCCATGCTATCCATACACCAAGAATGGAAATTATTATTCCGATATTGATAAATATTGCACCCCAATCACCAACAATAGCCTGCATAACGTATGCTACTGAAGGATCAGGTAAGTTTGCCAGGTCAGCCTGGTTCATTATCCCAAATGAAAAAATACTGATAGATGCATAAATTAAAATAGCGCCGATAAAACCTATTAGGGTAGCTTTACCGATATCTTTTTTGTTTTTTGCCCGGCCTGAGATCACAACAGCTCCTTCAATCCCGACAAATGACCAAAGTGTTATCAGCATAGTGCTTCTGAGTTGATCTGTGATTCCACCCAGAGATGCATTCTGATGTCCCCAGATATCAAAAGATAACTTATCCCAATGAAAGGCATAAAGAAGGATAATCATAAACAGTAGTAGAGGTATCAGCTTTGCAATGGTTGCTATTGTATTAAGTAATGCAGCTGTGCTTACCCCGCGCATCACTAATAAATTCATTCCCCAGATCACTATTGATCCTCCAAGTATTGACTGCCAGTTGTTACCTCCCATAAATACAGGGAAGAAATAAGCCAGAGCTTCCATCAGCATAATTGCAAATGAAACATTTCCTAATGCAGCACTAAGCCAATAGCCCCAGGCAGAATTAAAACCCACATATTTACCAAAGCCTTCAGACGCATAACTATATATCCCGGAACTGAGTTCTGGCTTTTTATCCGACAATAATTTAAAAGTATTAGCCAAAAAATACATACCGAAACCCGTTATGACCCAGGCGATAAGAACAGGTCCAATGGCAGCCCCATCAGCCATATTTGAGGGAAGGTTAAAAACTCCACCACCAACCATGGAACCAACTACAATAGCAATCAGTCCGAATAAGCCTACTTGTTTTGCTTTGTCTGGCATGTGTTATAGTTTATAGTTTGTGGTTTATAGTTTATGGTTTCAGCTATTGAACGTAATTCCTAATTGAATCAATACCTATAAAGCTCTCCTGTTGCATTGTTATATTTTGCTACTAACTCCCAGCTGTGGTCATTCAGAAAGTACTTGATCCCCCAAAAATCGTAAGTTGCAAAAGCTCTGTCACCTGCTGCATTAAGGGATGTCCTGCCGGTAACTCCAAAATAATTATTAGCTTCATATTCAAAGGTAGTGATAAGCTTATCAGTATTTACTTTTAGTCCGCTTGTTAAGTATGTCAATGTTGCCAGCCATAACGCATCATAACTTACCAAAGCATAGATCTCGGGTTTTCGTCCAATTTGCGCTTCAATTTTGTCAATGAGTGGCTGCCATTTGTCTTCGGCAGCATCATCATATCCAAAAATAGGGCAGGGGAGACCATGGTCTAAAGCAAATCCTGCAGCCATTGTATCTAAAGGTAATGAACTGTTTTCAGCATAAGCCGAACTACCATACCATCTTACAAACTGAAGGCCGGTTTCAGACCAGGCTCTGTGTAAAATTTCTGTCCCTTCTCCAAAAGATATCATATAGATACCAATTTTATTATTCGGGTATTGGGAAAGGGCATCCATTACTTTATTGTTAAGTTCATAGATAAAGGAGGAAAAATTCTGAGTAGAACCAGGATATTTTACTGCTTCTGCTACACTGCCTTTTGAGTTTGTGAAATGCTGAGTGGTAGTTGCAAGTAATTCATTACCCCAAAGATCATCCCTGACAATGGGAATAAGCAATTCAATACTGTCGTCATTTAATAATGCAGTGATTGCTTCTCCCTGGCTGTTGTCATTTGGGACGAGTCGGTAAATATTATCGCCGGGAACTGCCAGCGATGGCGCTACACTCGAAGTACTGATGATCAATATTCCATTCTGATCAGCATAATTTTTCACGGCATTGACTGATGCGCTGCTGTACGGACCAACCACAAGCTGTACTCCTTTCTCTTTTAACGTTATTAGCTTTTGTAATGCAACTATGGTATCGGTCTGGGTATCTTCGATAATTAATTTTATTGTTTTATTTGAGCCAATATCAGCAAGGTATTGCTTAATATTATCAAGAGCAAAACTGATAGCAGCATTCATGCTTTCTCCAGTTGAAGAACCTGCACCTGTTTCAGGAATCAACAACCCGATGATGATCTCGGTTTTTTCGGTTTCATCGATTACTTTTTCTTTTTTGCATGAGCTGACAAAAACAGTAAACAACAGGAAAATTGTCACAAGAATAATTAATGAATTCCTCATAATTGATTTGATCTTTTGTTATCGCAAATATCTTACACTACTCTACAAAAGTACAATATAATTTAAAAATTTAAGAATTGAATCCACTCTGACAGGCTTTTTGCCACAAAGGCCATAAACAATATGATCCTTTGTTAAGTTAAATTATTTTTTGTATGTTTGTTTGGCAATGTTAGTTAACATTTTTTAATTAAAACATTTTCAGAAACTAATCAGTAGTGCTATGAAAAATCTAATTGTATTTTTATCCTTTATTTTTATTTCCGTAAGTATAATTGCGCAACAAAGCGGAGAGTCAGTAAAACAAATTGAAATACAAAAACTTGACAAACAAATTGCAGCTTCCAGTGACGGAACTCCTGATTATAAACTAAGTGTTCTGAAAAGCTATAGGGAATTGCAATATAGGATGTCGGTATATGGCGATGTGCCTGAACATGGCTCCGGATTAAGGCTTGGTATTTATCAAATAGAAGCTGCTTGTGCCGATGGCGCAACAGTAAAGAATATGGAGTTATTAGAAGAAGCTGTTAAGCAGGCTAAGAAGTTTGATGTTCAGTTGCTTTCGTTTCCTGAGTTGTATGTTACAGGGTATACTTTAAGTCCGGAAGATGCAAAAAATGTAGCCGAATATAAAACCGGATCAAGCATAACAAAGGCTTGTGAAATTGCCAAAAAATTTAACATTGCATTGTTAGTACCTTATGCCGAAAAAGTTGATGAGGACGACGGTGTAACACGTTATTACGATGCAATCGCAGTTATAAAGGAAACAGGCGAGTTACTTAATAGTTATAGGAAAACACATTTATACGGCCAACAGGAAAGAGATAACTGGAGCTGTGGAACAAGTGATTATCCTGTGTACAATATATTCGATTTTCCGGTGGGTGTGCTAAATTGTTACGAGTGTGAATTTCCTGAGCTTCAGCGTATTCTTGCTTTGAATGGAGCTAAGCTAATTGTAGGGCCAACCGCAGCTGATAACTATTACAAACTTCCTGACGGTCAAAGAAGTGCAGTGCCATATCCTGATGTTTCCGAGATATTAATACCAGCAAGTGCCTATGCTAATAACATCTTTTTTGCTTATTCAAACAGAACCGGTTATGAAAAACGTGGCGATGACCAATGGCATTATTGTGGTAACAGTATTATTTGTGGTCCGCATGGGGATATAATTGTAAAAGCAAATCATTAACAAAATACAATGCTAATTGCTGATTGTGTTCCAGCCTATTACGGAATGACACATCCTGCCCCCAATTATTACTACCTTAAAGACCGCAGGCCTGAACTGTATAAAAAACTTATTGATGAAAAAGTTGATTTCCATAATGAAAGAGGCGATGAAATTGATTTAAAAACTGATTTTTTCAAAAGAGGCTTCTTATATAAAGAGAATTGTATCCACAATCAGTAATTCATAATTCATAATTAATACCTAACAAGCTGGCCAGTGGCATTATTGTATTTGGCAACAACCTGCCAGCTATAGTCGCTATAATTGTAATCTATTCCCCAGAAATCGTAGGTTGCAAA